>NZ_JBCGCU010000003.1:0-248999 GCF_038739665.1 Pseudoalteromonas qingdaonensis
AAAATATATTGAAGCCAAAGGAGGCGCTTCTGTCATACCCAAACGAAATTATGGCCAAGATATGGACAAAGAGAGTGTCGATTGGTGTCTTTATAAATATAGGCACTTAGTTGAAAATGCATTCGCACGAATAAAACATTATCGTTCAATATCAACTAGATATGAAAAACTCGCGAGGAATTATGCCAGTATGGTGTCACTGGCATTTTCAATGATGTGGCTGCCGATGTATTGCTGAGTAAAATATGTACAGCAAAGATCAACAGGCCCTAGCAGGAATAATTTTAATTTTTCCTAATGATACCGGTGTCAAGGACGAAAATATGCGCTATGATCCGCCCATAAAATTTCAAATAAGCTGTTTGATAGCGTTGTCATTTTAACTTAACGTTTACCGAAAATGGCAATTTTAAACGCAAGATTAGCGGGTTTGTCCTCGTACTTTCACAAAAATAAAGAAAAATGCAGTGATAGTGAGTGAATTAGCAACTCAATAGTTGCGAGCCTATTAATCTAGCTGGAAAGGTAAGGAATTAACAATGGTAGCAAGCCGTTCACAATTAACGAGTTGGCAAAGGCTTCAAAAGCAGGCACAAGGGCTAAAAAACACCCACTTAAAACACCTGTTTGCCGCGGACGCAAGCCGCTTCGATAAGCTGTCATTGGCTATACCCGGAGTACTATTTGATTATTCCAAACAACTGATAGATGTACAGGTACGCGACACCCTGGTTGAGCTGGCAGAGCAATGTGACCTGGCCCAATGGCGCGATAAAATGTTCGCCGGTGACAAGATCAACTTTACCGAGCAACGTGCGGTTTTGCACACGGCACTGCGTAACCCAGGCAATGTGGCTATTGATGTCGATGGCATTAATGTTGTTGAGCAGGTACACAAGGAACTGGCGAAAGTAGCGGCTTTTGTTGACAAGGTGCGCAGTGGTCAATGGCGCGGTTATAGCGATAAAGCCATTCGTGATGTAGTCAGTATTGGTGTTGGCGGCTCTAACCTTGGCCCGCAAATGGCGACCGAAGCATTGGCAAGCTATGCAGATGATACCCTCAACATACATTATGTTTCCAATGTTGATGGGGTGCAGATAGCTCAGGTATTAAAGCAACTCAACCCAGAAACCACCTTGTTTGTGGTGTCGTCGAAAACCTTTACCACCTCGGAGACCATGACCAACGCCGCCACCGCGGTACGCTGGTTAAAAGAGGCGGCCAAAGATGATGGCGCCGTGGCCAAGCATTTTGTTGCCGTGAGCACCAATTTGCAAAAAACCGCAGCCTTTGGCATTGCCGATGAAAACGTATTCACTATGTGGGACTGGGTTGGTGGTCGCTTTTCGATGTGGAGTGCGATAGGTTTGCCTATAGCCCTGTATCTTGGCTTTGACGCCTTTAGTGAATTGCTGGCCGGCGCCTTTGAAATCGATGAGCATTTTCGCGAGGCTCCGTTAAACGCCAATATCCCAGTGCTTATGGGCTTGTTGAGCGTTTGGAATACCAGCTTTTTAGACCATAGAGCCCAGGTTATTTTGCCCTACGATCAAGCCCTGCATATGTTGCCTGCCTACTTGCAGCAAGGGGAAATGGAAAGTAATGGTAAGGCGGTAAATTTTGCCGGTGAGCCGGTGCCTTATACCACGGTGCCGCTGATCTGGGGGATGACGGGCATTAATGGTCAGCATGCTTTTTACCAGTATCTACACCAAGGTACGACCATAGTGCCGGCGGACTTTATTGCGTCGGTCGAGCCGCAGACCGAAGTTGATGGCCATCACCATGTGTTGATGTCGAACTTCTTCGCGCAAAGCGAGGCCATGATGAACGGGGTTGATGCCGAGCAGGTACGTGCCGACTTGCTGCAAAAGGGTGTCAGCGAGCAACAAATAGAAGAGTTGATCCCTCATAAGTTGCATCAGGGAAATCGGCCAACAACGTCTATTATTTTAGATAAGCTGGATGCGCGCGCGCTGGGACGCTTAATCGCCTTGTATGAACATAAGATATTTGTGCAGGGGATCATCTTACAGATTTGCTCCTTCGATCAATGGGGCGTCGAACTTGGCAAGGGATTGGCAAAGAATATCGAGTCGGAACTGCGGGCGCAGAGTGTTGGGGAGCACGATAGCTCAACGCAGGGACTGATGGCGTATTATCTGAATAAACGCCGATAACAGATTTAGCTGCATCGTCAGCAAAGCCGAGTAGCGCTTATCCCATGATGGGACGGCTTACAGAATACCTTTGAACGGGTAGCGCTGGAGTCTTTGGGGCCTGTATTTTTGTGAGAGGAATTACAGTGACCCTAAAGCTCATTTATTCCCAAGCTCCGATCGCTAGTTGTCTAGGGTCGGAGCTTTGCCTTTTTCGCCGCTAAGAATTCGTCAGGCGTTAATGGCTATGTGCACCTTTGGGTGCGCACCAACATCAGGGTCACAGGCCGTGGGCTTGTTATAATTCCCAATAAGAACAACGAATGTGCCACTTGCAGGCTCGGCCTTGCTGGCTTGTCGGAACAAAGTAACAGGTAGAGAGTAAATCATGCTAAATCCTTTTGATATCATAATCTTTGGTGGTGGTGGCGACCTTGCTTTACGCAAGCTGCTACCGGCCATGTATCGCGCTTATCAGGAAGGGAACCTGCCACAAGGAACGCGGATCTTACCAAGCGTACGCAGCGCAGAACAGCGTGACGAATACATTGAAACTGCTCACACAGCTTTAAAAGAACACCTGGGCCAGGGCGAATATAACAACAAAGACTGGCAGGCTTTTGCCAACTACCTGGTACCTGTGCTGATCAATGTAACCGAGGCGGATGAGCACTGGGATGAGTTGAAAACCATTCTCAGCGAGCATGATGAAGATAAGTCACGTGTTTTCTATCTTTCCCTGCCGCCAGCCGTTTACGGTACCTGCTGTGAAATTTTATCCACCAAGGGTCTTATCACCGACACCTCGCGTGTGGTCGTGGAAAAACCTATCGGTTATTGCGGTGAGTCTGCTGAGCAGATCAATGGCAAAATCGCCCAATACTTTAACGAAGAGCAAGTTTTCCGTATCGACCATTACTTGGGTAAAGAAACGGTGCAAAACCTGATGGCGCTGCGTTTCTCTAACTCGGTATTTGAGAATCTGTGGGATGCCAAGACCATAGATAATATTCAAATCAGCATTTCCGAGACAGTCGGTCTGGAAACTCGCGCTGGCTTTTATGACAAGGCCGGGGCGCTGCGCGATATGATACAAAACCATTTGTTGCAGTTGCTGTGCCTGGTGGCCATGGAGTCGCCGCATAAGCTCAATGCCAACTCCATCCGTACCGAAAAATTAAAAGTGCTTGAGGCGCTGCGCCCGCTGGTGGCCGAGCAGGTTGACGACAATATCGTTCGTGGCCAGTATGTGCCCGGCGATCTTGGCGGCAAAATAGTCCCGGGCTATCTTGAAGAGCTTGCAGATGGCCCAAGCAATACCGAAACCTTTGTCGTCATTAGGGCGCATATTGATAACTGGCGTTGGGCGGGTGTGCCATTCTATCTACGCACCGGTAAGCGTATGAAAAAACGTTGTGCTGAAATCGTGGTTGAGTACAAGCCCGTCTCACATAATGTTTATGATGACAGTGTTGGCCCCATTCAGCCTAACCGCCTAGTGATCCGTTTACAGCCGGAAGAGAGCATTCAATTAACCCTGATGTCAAAGCGTTTGGATAATCTTGAGATGCAACTTGAGCCGGTGACCTTGAACATTGAATTATCCGAGTCTTATAGCTCAGGTTTCCACTCTGATGCTTATAAGCGCTTGATGCTGGATGCTGCGGCCAATAATCCAGCTCTGTTTATTCACCGTGACGAAGTACGCCAAGCCTGGCAGTGGATTGACCCTATTATTGAGCGTTGGCAGGAAAAAGGCGCACCGGCTTTATACCGCGCCGGTACTTGGGGCCCAGTCGATGCCGATGAACTGCTGGCCGAAACTAATCACCGTTGGTTCAACACAGGAGAGGGCGCATAATGGCGACTATCACAGAGCATTTTTTTGACTCAAAAGAGCAAATGACCCAGGCCCTTGCGGCTTCATTGGTCGAGCGTCTAACCAGCGCGTTAACTGAGCGTCAACGTGCGTCTTTAATGGTATCCGGCGGCTCTTCACCGGCACCGGCCTATAAATATTTGTCGGGCTTGGATATCGCCTGGGACAAGGTTGATGTGGCCATGGTTGATGAGCGTTGGGTTGATGCCGACCATGATAAGAGCAACGAAAGCTTTATTATCAACACCTTGTTGCAGGATAAGGCGGCAAGCGCCAACTTTATTACCATGAAAAACAGTGCTGAAACCGCCGAAGCCGGGGTTGAGCAGTGCGAGCAGATGTATGCACAGATCCAGCGTCCGTTTGATGTCACCATCTTGGGCATGGGGCCGGATGGTCATACCGCATCTTTATTTCCTCACGCCCAAGGTTTAGAAACAGGCTTATCTTCACAGCAATTAGTGTGTGCCATTAATGCCATTGAAAGCGAAGTGACCGGTGCCATCACCGAGCGTATGACTCTTACTCTGCATGCTATTGCCCAATCGCGAGTGGTTAAGTTGCTGATCAGCGGTGAGGAAAAATTAGCGGTCTACAAAGAAGCCAAAGCTGGTGGTGATGTGCAGGCCATGCCTTTGCGCGCTGTGCTGCAGCATCCTGAGCTTGAGCTGGAAGTCTACTGGGCGCCATAAGTGTTTGCCGTTTAAGAACAAAGAAAACGCAGCTTTGGCTTAATGCCACTCGCTCTTAAGCGAGTGGCATTATGAGTCTTCACTGGTTTTTTTATGCCCTTAAACAAGTCTAGTCAAGGGCTAGAGCATCAGATAAGCGTCATAAGAGAGGAAAAGAAGACATGAAACTTTAATGTATTTCCCCTTTCTTTTTGTCAACAAAACCGATAGCCTTAGGCCACAAAAAGTAATAAATACGTAAATAGTATGGAGCAGTATCATGGCGGAACAACAAGTGCAGCCTTTGCATAATGAAAAGCATGCCAACACAAAAATCAAACATGGCCTTAACATTGAATTTTTAAAAACTCAGCATTTAGTGCCTGTAGTGGCGCACGAGTTTGGCCGCGTCGCTAATGAATTCCCACTGGCGTTCGTAAAAAACAATGAATCTGGTAAATTCCAGGCGGTTGCCTTATTCGGTCTTGAGCCGGGCGAAAACCTGTTTATCAAAGACGACCAATGGCAGGCGGCTTTTGCCCCTCTAGCTGTTACTCGCTACCCGCTAGGTCTGGTTAAGCACCCTGAGCAAGAGCAATACGGTGTGGTTATCGATGAAGCCAGCCCGTTAGTTAGCGAAGAAGAAGGCAATGCCTTATTCGAAAACGGTGAAGAGACGGAATACCTTAAGCGTCGTAAAGAAGCCCTGGTTTCTTTTATCGAATTCAGCGGTGTAACCGATGCCTTCACTCAGTACCTTGCCGATAAAGAACTACTAACAGCGCAAACGCTAACCGTAGATATCAAGGGTGAGAAAAAAGACATCACGGGTATCCACCTGATCGATGAGAAGAAATTACAAGAGCTTAGCGATGAGGACTTCCTTGAGCTACGTAAGCGCGGTTACCTTGCGCCTATCTACTCATTCTTAACCTCGACTCATCAGGTTGGTCGCCTAGCTCGTTTGAAAGCTGAGCGCGATGCATAAGTAAATCGTTTAAAAACGAACATAAGAGCCCGGTAGTTACCGGGCTTTTTTATGCCCACCTGGTCACTAAATCGACTGTTAACCATGTTGGACGAAAGTTTTACCTTTTTATCCTTGAGTAACACTCGTCCTTATGAAAAAATTTGAGTTTATTTTATGACCCCAATAACGCAGACACGAGGATATGATTATGCGCATTATTCTATTAGGCGCACCCGGTGCTGGTAAAGGCACGCAAGCTCAGTTTTTAATGGACAAGTACGGCATTCCCCAGATTTCTACCGGCGACATGCTACGTGCTGCTATTAAAGAAGGCACGCCGCTTGGTTTAGAAGCGAAGAAGGTGATGGATGCGGGCCAACTTGTGTCTGACGATATTATCATTGGTCTGGTTAAAGAGCGTGTAGCTAAAGCCGACTGTGAAAACGGCTTCCTACTTGACGGTTTCCCGCGCACTATTCCACAGGCTGATGCCATGAAAGAAAACGGTATTGCCGTTGATCATGTAATCGAGTTTGATGTTGCCGACGAAGTGATCGTTGAGCGCATGGGCGGTCGTCGCGTACACCCAGGCTCTGGCCGTGTTTACCACGTAGTTTACAACCCGCCTAAGGTGGAAGGTAAAGACGACGTGACCGGTGAAGACTTGATCATCCGTGATGACGATACCGAAGAAACGGTACGTAAGCGTCTGGCTATTTACCACGATCAAACCAAGCCTTTGGTTGATTATTACCAAGGTGAAGCCGATGCGGGCAACACTCAGTACCACAAGATAAATGGTACGCAGGCGGTTGAAACCGTAAGTCAGCAACTAGCTGAATTACTAGGTTAAGCTCCGAAACAACAAAAACCGCCGTCAGGCGGTTTTTTGATCCTAGCGCTGCTTTTATGGGTATAATCACTAAAAAATAAAGGAAAGTGAGTTATGTCTTTAGCTTTGATGCAGCCAGCCAGTCGTTATGGTGTGTTGTTGGTCAATTTAGGAACTCCGGAGGCGCCGACGGCTGCTGCGGTGCGTGCTTACCTTAAAGAGTTTCTTTCGGACACCCGAGTGGTGGAGATCCCGCCCTTGCTGTGGTCCATTATCCTCAATGGCATTATTTTGCCCACACGCTCAGCTAAGGTGGCCAAGGCCTACGCCTCTATCTGGCAAAGTGAAGGCTCGCCGCTGCGGGTTATTACCGAGCGGCAGACTCAGGCCCTAAAGCAAGCCATTAACAGTCGAAGTGGCCAGTCTATTCATGTGGATTATGCCATGACTTATGGCCAGCCCAGCATTCAAAGCCGTATTGATGATATGCAGGCTCGCGGTATCGACAAAATAGCTGTCTTGCCCTTGTATCCTCAGTATTCGGCCACCACCACGGCGGCGGTATTCGATAAGCTGAATCGTCACCTTGCTAAGGTGCGTAATATTCCCGAGATCCGTTTCTTAAAGCACTATTATGAGCGCGACAGCTATATTCATGCCTTGGCCGAGTCTATTGCCAAATATCGCCAAGTGCATGGTGACGCTGAAAAGCTGATTTTCTCCTTTCATGGTATCCCTAAGCGCTGCGTGAATAAGGGCGACCCTTATTACGAGCATTGCAAGTTTACCGCCGAGCGCTGCGCACAGAAGTTGGGACTCAGTGATGAGCAATGGCTGATGACCTTTCAGTCGCGCTTTGGCAAAGAGGAGTGGCTGCAACCCTATACGGATAAGACCTTAACCGAGTTAGGTCAGGCCGGGGTGAAAAAGCTGCAGGTGGTGTGCCCAGCCTTTGCCGCCGATTGCTTGGAAACTCTGGAGGAAATATCGGTGGAAAATGCCGAGATTTTCATCGAAGCGGGCGGTGAGCACTTAGGTTATATCCCAGCTCTGAATGATGACGCCGAGCATATCGAACTATTAGTAGAGCTTGCCTATTCGCAGTTGCAGAACTGGTAATTAAAAAAGCGCCCTGGAGCGCTTTTTTAATGTCTGATTTTTACCGCAAATTTAAAGTGAATCTAAAGCGGCGATGGCTTTTTTATAGTCAGGCTCTTTTGATAGCTCGCTAACTAATTCCTTGTAAACCACCTTGTGCTCTTTATCGAGCACAAACACGGCACGGCTTAAAATGCCCATGTCTTTAATTAGCAGCCCGTAGTTTTCGGCAAAATCACGCCACACCGCATCGGATAAGGTTTCCAGCTTGTCTATGCCTTCTGCGGCACAATAGCGTTTTTGCGCAAAAGGCAGATCGGTGCTGATGGTCAGCATGGCTACCTGCGGATAATTGGCCGCTACCTGCTCGTTAAAGTGTTTAGTTTGGATGCTGCACACCCCCGTGTCCAGACTTGGCACAACGCTTAGCAGCACTGCCTGTTGTTGATAATCGCCTAGGCCCTTGGCCTGAAACGTATCGTCAACGACACGAAAATCCGGGGCTTTTTGGCCTACGGCTACACCGTTACCAAGCAACACGACGGGCTTGCCTTTGGCGGTGACCTTATTGGCATCCACGGTGTTGATGGTGGTACTTTGCTCTGCGAAGGCGCCGTAGCTGACACTGGAAGCCAGCACGAGGGCGCTGAGCAATACTTTATTTATCATAATCTTGCCTTAGTGTAAAAATGTATGCCGTTATCTTTGTCGATAGCGTCAGTCTATAATTAAATTGAGTTTACTCGTTAATTTTAATACCATTATTAGCGGTTAGCTTTTGTAATATAAGCAAAAAACATTATTTTTTCATTTCCTCTCTCAGACCTTGGTATCAGGTATTCTAAATCATGAAAACGCCAGTATTGATCTGTGATGACTCCAGCGTGGCCCGGCGACAGCTCGCTCGTTCCTTTCCCCTAGACTGGGACGTGCAACTTATGTACGCAACTAATGGCCAAGAATGCCTTGCTCTATTAGAGACCGCCAATCCCGAAGTTTTATTTCTCGATTTAAATATGCCGGGTATGGACGGCTATCAGGTACTTCAGGCCATTCGGGAACGCCATCTACAAGTCATAGTGATCATCGTATCCGGTGATATTCAACCCAGCGCTTTAGCGCGGGTACGTGAGCTCGGGGCCGTCGACTTTGTTGCTAAGCCCTGCGACAGCACCAAGTTGGCCCAGATCATCGACCACCATGGCATAAAAGACAGTGCCCGGCGTCGACGCCTAGCGTTGCAGTTGGGCGAATGGCTCGACCCGCAGGTACGCGATGTCTATCAAGAGCTGACCAATGTCGCCATGGGCCAGGCCGGTGATTTACTGGCGCGTTTGCTCAATGTCTTTGTCACCTTGCCGATCCCCAATGTCAACATCTTGGAAGTCAATGAGTTGGCCATGGCGCTGCATTCCATCGATCATAATGCGGCCACCTCGGGGATTTGTCAGGGCTTTATTGGCGGCGGTATTTCCGGAGAGGCGCTGCTGTTACTCAATGACTCCAGCTTTAAGGAAATCGCTGCGCTCATGAATTATGGCGGTGAGCTTAACGACGCGGTGGAGTTGGAGTTGCTGATGGACGTCGGCAACATACTTATCGGCGCCATGCTAACCGGGTTGGCAAAGCAGTTGGATGTGCATTTCTCCCAAGGACATCCCGTGGTCTTGGGTCAGCATAGCCAGGTAGCCGAGCTGGTGAGGGCCAATCGCAGTCGCTGGCAACGTACCTTAGCGATCGAAATAAGCTATGGCATAGAAGGTCATGACATTAGTTGCGACCTTATGCTGCTGTTCACCGAAGACTCGCTGAAGACACTGAAGTACAAAGTCGAATATTTACTGGAAGACTGATTATGCCTGCAGCCGATTACAAGATGCACGAGGTTCACTGGTTGTTGGATATGTTCAACACCGTAGACGTTGGCCTGGTGGTGCTCGATAGACAATATCGGGTTTGTAGCTGGAATGGTTTTATGGAAAATCATTCCGGCTTGTTGCCCATCGCGGTGCAAGGCAGGGAATTATTTGAGGTCTTTCCCAGCATTGATGAGCACTGGTTTCGCACCAAAACCGAGTCGGTGTTTGTGTTAAAAAACCGCTCTTTTACCATTTGGGAGCAAAAGCCTTATATTTTCCGTTTTAAAAATTATCGCCCGATCACCGGTAAAGCGGATTATATGTATCAGAATGCCACCTTTATCCCACTGACCGACACCCGTGGCGAGGTGACCCATATTTGCGTAATTATTTATGATGTCACCGACGAAGCGGTCAATAAGTTAGAGCTTGAAGAGGCCAATCGGCTGCTGGAGCAGATCAGCCGCACCGACAGCCTGACGCAATTACCAAACCGAGGCTTTTGGGAAGAAACCCTGGATAAGGAGTTTAAGCGCCTAAAGCGTAACGGTGGTTGTGATTCCTTGCTGATGTTCGACGTCGATCATTTTAAAGCCATTAATGATACCTACGGCCATGCCAGCGGCGATAAGGCACTGCAGCACTTGGCTGCATTGCTGAAAGGGACGCTGCGCGAAAGCGATATGGCGGCCCGCTATGGTGGAGAAGAGTTTGTGGTGATCCTATACGATACCGACGCGCAAGGTGCCCTGGTGTTTGCCGAGCGACTCAGACAACTGATAGCCAGTACCAAGGTAGTTTTGGACGAGGTGCAACTGGGCATGACCATCAGTGCCGGTATCGCCCAATATCGCAGTGGTTTTTTACAGTACCCGCAATGGATAGCGGCCGCCGACAAGGCGCTTTATCGCTCCAAGCAAGCAGGCCGTAATCAAACCACAGTGGCCGAAGACTAAGTT
This sequence comes from Pseudoalteromonas qingdaonensis, assembly GCF_038739665.1. Classification (NCBI taxonomy): domain Bacteria; kingdom Pseudomonadati; phylum Pseudomonadota; class Gammaproteobacteria; order Alteromonadales; family Pseudoalteromonadaceae; genus Pseudoalteromonas; species Pseudoalteromonas qingdaonensis. Next base: position 10,431 of record NZ_JBCGCU010000003.1, read on the forward strand.
CCTCTAAAACTGAGGCGCTTAGCTTTCCAGATCCAGCTCTGAGCTGGGGCAAGTGACTAACTTGACTATGCTACCGTCGGCATTTTCCTGCTCAAGGCGCACGGGGAAGCCCCATAATCTGTGCAGGTGTTTTAGCACTTCATCTCTGGACTCTGCCAGCGGTATATCGCGATGGGGAATATAGCGCAGGGTTAGCGACCTATCGCCACGAATATCAATGTCATAGACCTGAATATTGGGCTCATGATTGCTGAGGTTGTATTGTGCTGACAGTGCCTGGCGAATTTTCTGGTAGCCGTTCTCATCGTGGATCGCTGCGACTTCTAAATGCGGCTGCTGGCTGTCATCGACAATGGAAAATAGTTTGAATTCACGAATGAGGCGGGGCGATAAAAACTGACTGATAAAACTCTCGTCTTTAAAATTCTGCATCGCAAAATGCAGGGTTTTCAACCAATTACTGCCCGCATATTCGGGGAACCACTGACGGTCCTCATCGTCCGGATTTTCACAAATACGGCGAATATCCACCATCATATTAAAGCCCAAGGCGTAGGGGTTGATGCCGGAGTAATAATTACTGTTGTAGGGTGGCTGATAAATTACATTGGTGTGGCTTTGCAGCACCTCGAACATAAAACCATCGGTGAGTTTGCCTTCATCATAGAGGTGATTAAGCAGGGTGTAGTGCCAGAAGGTGGCCCAACCTTCATTCATAACCTGGGTTTGCTTTTGCGGGTAGAAGTACTGGGATATTTTGCGCACTATACGCACTATTTCGCGCTGCCAGGGCTCCAGTAGCGGGGCATTTTTTTCGACAAAATAGAGAATATTTTCCTGCGGCTCAGAGGGAAAACGTGAGCGCTTTTTACTTTTTTGTTGTTCGCTGGTGGGTATGGTACGCCACAGCTCATTGACCTGAGATTGCAAGTAATCGGCGCGCTCCTGCTGGCGCTTTTGCTCCTCATAGAGGGATATTTGCTGCGGTCGTTTATAGCGGTCGACGCCATAATTCATCAGTGCATGGCAGGAGTCGAGAATATCTTCTACCTCATCTATGCCATATTTTTGCTCGCACTCGGCGATGTAGTTTTTGGCGAACAGCAGGTAATCGATAATGGAGCCGGCGTCGGTCCAGGTTTTAAACAGATAATTCCCCTTAAAAAAGGAATTGTGGCCATAGCAGGCATGGGCCATCACTAAGGCCTGCATGGCCATGGTGTTTTCTTCCATCAGGTAGGCAATACAGGGGTTGGAGTTAATAACGATTTCATAGGCCAGGCCCATTTGGCCACGGCGGTAGTTTTGCTCCGTTTGAATAAACTTCTTACCGAACGACCAGTGGTTGTAGCCTATGGGCATGCCTACGCTGGAGTAGGCATCCATCATCTGCTCGGCGGTGATCACTTCAATCTGATTGGGGTAAGTGTCGAGCTTATAATGCTCGGCGACCCGTTTGATCTCCTGCCGATATTCTTCCAGTAAATCAAAAGTCCAATCTGGGCCGTCACTTAAAGGTTTGGTCATAGTCACCCCTTATGCTAAGCGCGTTGCGCTGCGGTGCTTGCACTTTTTTTAAAGAGTTCGCGGAAGATAGGGTAAATGTCTTCCACCGAGGTAATGTGCTTAATGGCAAAGTTCCCGAAGTGCGCCGCTAGTTGTTCATACTCGCGCCACAGGCTTTGATGGGCGCGATTGGTGATCTCCACATAGGCGTAGTAGCGCACCATGGGTAAAATTTTATTGCTTAGTACCTCAGCGCATTGGGGGGAATCATCGACCCAGTTATCGCCATCGGACGCCTGGGCGGCGTAGATATTCCACTCGCTGGAGGAATAGCGGGCGGCAATGATCTGGTGCATCAGCTTTAGGGCGCTGGACACTATGGTGCCGCCGGTTTCCTGAGAATAGAAAAACTCCTGCTCGTTGACTTCCTTGGCCTGGGTATGGTGGCGGATATAAACGACTTCGATATCCTTGTAAGTGCGGGTAAGGAACAAATAGAGCAGAATATAAAAGCGCTTCGCCATATCCTTGGTGGCCTGATCCATGGACCCGGACACATCCATCAAGCAAAACATCACCGCCTTGGAAGTGGGGTGAGGGCGCTTTTCATAGTTACGAAAGCGCAGATCATAATTATCGATAAAGGGCACGGCGGATATCTGGCGCTCCAGCTCTTCTATTTGCGCCAGTAGTTCATTGATACGGGTTTGCTCGGGCACAGGTTGTTGCTCTAATCGGATAAGCTCTTCTTTGAGCTCGGCCAGCTCACGCTTTTTCCCAGCAGTCATGGCTACACGGCGCGCCAAGGAGCTTTGCAATGAGCGAACAACATCTATATTACTGGGGACGCCATCGCTACAAAAACCGGCCCTGTGGGTGCGCATTTGCACCAGCTTGTCGAGGCTGTTTTCCTGCAAGTTAGGCAGTTCTAAATCTTCAAACAAGAGGTCGAGATATTCGTCTTTGGAGATGGAAAACACAAAATCATCCGTGCCTTCTCCTTGGTCACTGGCTTCGCCTTCACCGGCACCACCGCCTTGTCCTGCAGGAGGGCGCTTGATCCTGTCGCCGGCATTGAACTGATCATTGCCCGGGTGCACCTGCTCGCGAAAGCCGCCCTTGCCTTGATGAAACACCGGCTCTTTTAAGTCCTTCGCAGGTATGGAGATGCGCTCACCGCTGGACACATCGGTGACACTGCGTTTGTTTATGGCGTCTGAAACGGCTTCCTTAATTTGCTTTTTATAGCGTCGAATAAAGCGTTGACGATTAAGCGTACTTTTATTCTTGCCGTTCAGGCGCCTATCGATAAAGTGCGCCATAAAATTCCCCTCAACTTACTTCAAAGGCGTTATTGTGATTTGCGTACGCGCAAGTACCACTCGGATAACAGCCTTACTTGTTTCTGGGTGTAGCCCTTGGCTACCATGCGATTAACAAAGTCTTCGTGCTTCTTCTGATCGTCCGCCGAGGTTTTGGCATTGAAGGAGATAACCGGAAGCAAATCCTCGGTATTGGAGAACATCTTCTTCTCTATTACTGTGCGTAACTTCTCGTAGCTGGTCCACAAGGGGTTTTTGCCATTATTGTGCGCCCGTGCCCGCAGGACAAAGTTGACGATTTCGTTGCGGAAGTCCTTAGGATTGGAGATACCCGCAGGTTTTTCAATTTTTTCCAACTCGGCATTGAGGGCGGCGCGATCAAACAGCTGCCCCGTATCTGGGTCGCGGTATTCCTGATCCTGAATCCAAAAGTCTGCATAGGTCACATAACGATCGAAAATATTCTGACCATATTCGGAGTAGGACTCTAAATAAGCGGTTTGCAGCTCTTTACCGATAAATTCAACGTATTGCGGGATCAGGTAGCCCTTAAGGTGAGATAAGTAACGCTCTTGTACCTCGGCGCTGTATTGCTCGCGCTCGATTTGTTGCTCAAGTACATAAAACAGATGCACAGGGTTGGCCGCCACTTCACTGTGATCAAAGTTAAAGACACGGGACAAAATCTTAAAGGAAAAGCGTGTCGATAGCCCAGTCATGCCCTCATCGACGCCTGCATAGTCGCGATACTCCTGATAGGATTTTGCCTTGGGATCTGTATCTTTAAGGCTTTCGCCGTTATAAACCCGCATTTTTGAATAAATACTGGAGTTTTCCGGCTCTTTTAGGCGGGATAAAACTGAGAATTTGGCTAAAGTCTCAAGTGTGCCAGGGGCGCATGGGGCGTCGCATAGCTCACTGTTTTGTAATAGCTTATCGTAAATTTTTACTTCTTCGGTAACGCGCAGGCAATAGGGCACTTTAACGATATAAACCCTGTCGAGGAAAGCCTCGTTGTTTTTGTTGTTTTTAAAGGTTTGCCATTCTGACTCATTGGAGTGAGCGAGAATAATACCGTTAAAGGGCAAGGCAGAAATGCCTTCGGTACCGTTATAGTTACCTTCTTGGGTTGCAGTAAGCAGCGGGTGCAGCACCTTAATAGGCGCCTTAAACATTTCCACAAACTCCATTAGGCCCTGGTTGGCCAGGCAGAGCGCACCAGAGTAGGCGTAGGCATCGGGATCGTTTTGGGCAAAATGCTCCAGTTTACGAATATCTACCTTACCGACCAGGGCTGAAATATCTTGGTTGTTCTCATCGCCGGGCTCGGTTTTGGCGATGGCGATTTGATTTAAAATAGAAGGGTAGCGCTTAACCACTCTAAACTGGCTGATGTCGCCATTGTATTCTTTTAAGCGTTTCGCCGCCCAAGGCGACATTATGGTGCGTAAGTAGCGTTTTTTAATGCCGTATTCGTTCTCTAACAGGTCGCCATCTTCCATGGCGTTAAAAAGGCTTAATGGATGGTCATTAACGGGTGAGCCTTTTAAACAATAAATCGGTACCTGTTGCATCAGGTATTTTAATTTTTCAGCTATGGATGACTTACCGCCCCCAACTGGGCCAAGTAAGTAGAGAACTTGTTTATATTCTTCAAGGCCTTGCGCTGCGTGTTTAAGGTAAGAGACGATTTGCTCTATGGCATCTTCCATGCCATAAAACTCACTGAATGCGGGGTAGCGGGCGATCACCCTGTTGGAAAATAGGCGGCTGAGTATCGAGTCTTGCGAGGTGTCTATCATCTGCGGCTCGCCTATGGCCGTCAGCAGTCTTTCGGCGGCCGTGGCGTAGGCCGTTTTGTCTTGTTTGCACAACTCTAAAAACTCGCTAACGCTATATTCTTCTTCTTGGGATGCTTCAAAGCGAGATTGATAATGCTCAAATATTGTCATAGCGACCTCCAAGGAACCCGAAGCTAAGATGAAAGGCAAAGATGCAACTCGGTTACTTAAAGCGTAGACAGTGTTATAAAAATTTGCGAAATATATTAGGAATTTAGTCCTCTTAATTGACCTTGGATTCAGGCATAAAAAAAAAGCCCGGTTGTACAGCGACAACAAGGCTTTTTTACTATTTAGTCAAGGTGAAATTAATTCACCTTGACATTAGTCTTTGGCGATTAAGCAGCGAAGTTTTGGTTCGCGAAATCCCAGTTAACTAGTGCCCAGAAACCTTTAAGGTAATCAGGACGCACGTTGCGGTAATCGATGTAGTAAGCGTGTTCCCACAGATCCACTGTTAGGATAGGAGTTACGCCAGCTTCAGTCAGCGGAGTGGCTGCATTTGAAGTGTTAACGATATCTAGAGAACCGTCGGCAGTTTTAACTAGCCAAGTCCAGCTTGAACCGAAGTTGTTAACTGCTTTATCGTTGAAAGCTTCTTGGAAAGCTTCGAAAGAACCCCATTTAGCGTTGATAGCATCGGCAACTGCACCAGTTGCTACACCACCGCCATTTGGAGACAGGCTGTGCCAGTAGAAAGTGTGGTTCCAGATTTGTGCGGCATTGTTGAAAACACCGCCTTCTGATGAACATACGATCTCTTCTAGTGATTTACCTTCGAAATCAGTACCTTCGATTAAGCCGTTTAGCTTAACTACGTAAGTGTTGTGGTGCTTACCGTGGTGGAACTCAAGAGTTTCTTGAGAAATATGCGGCTCAAGAGCGTTGATTTCATAAGGTAGTGACGGTAGTTCAAATGCCATGTTTTTCTCCATCTGTCTTTATTTGAAAATGGGCTTTAACCGGGTGCAAGCTGCGCTCGGTGTACTGAAAGCCTTTATAGTGCTACTATAATTCCCGAGTATTTTACTCAAGTTTAAACAAACAGCAACGCTTTAAAAAGTGTAAGTTATTCTCGCTTTTACCAATGTTAGCAAGCATGGCAGTATTTTTCGTTAACTTTGCGGGAAAAATAGCTCATGTGTTTACTCTGGGAAACTATCCAGCGTTGGCCGTTTGCTTTAACATACTCTAAACATTGTGGTCGCGGTGGTGGTTTTCAATACAAACCAGCATCGAAAATTGAAATTGAGGTTGTTAATGGAAACCATTGATAAGATTAAACAGCAAATTGCCGAAAACCCGATTCTGCTTTATATGAAGGGTTCGCCTAAGTTACCAAGCTGCGGTTTTTCTTCGCAGGCTTCACAAGCATTGATGTCTTGTGGTGAGCAATTTGCTTACGTGGATATTCTACAAAACCCGGATATTCGCGCTGAATTACCTACGTATGCCAACTGGCCAACCTTCCCACAGCTTTGGGTTGAAGGCGAGTTGATCGGCGGCTGTGACATTATTATCGAAATGTTCCAACGCGGTGAATTACAGCCACTTATTCAAGAAACTGCTGCTAAATATAAAGAAGCGGACAGCGCCGAATAAGCAAACAGGCTATGTTCTTGGGCGCAACCAAGAGCTATCTCGTTGATAAACGATAAAAATAATACTTAAGCCGGCATTCGTCGGCTTTTCTTTTACTTTTCTTTCCATCTCGCCAGCATCTATTACACTTTCATCTAGGCATTAATGGGTGACAATGGAAGTGGGTGATGTTCTCAGTGCGAATTCAGGGAATGCTGCTGTTACTCCTTGCTACAAGCTGGCCATTTATGTGTGGCGCGGCGACAGACAAGGTGACGCAAGTAACTCTGGAATACCGACTCGATAATCAGAATTACAGTTACACCGGCATTTGGCAGGGGGCGACTCTGAGTTTTGATGGCGGCCGCGAGCGCAAAGCTGTGGTAGCCACTCTTAATTGGCCTCCTTATATTGGTAGACAAGAATGCCAAGGTGGCTGGCTGCTTCAGTATATGGCGGCGGTGATAATACAGGCTGGCTACAATCCCGAATTTCGTTTTTTACCTTGGGCCCGTGCTGTGCGTATGGCGGAGCTGGGTCATGTGGATATACTTGCTCCCGAATATGAAATAGAAGCCTCGGCGCCGTCCGATGTGGTGCTGGGCAATACTCGTTTACAGCATTTAGCCTTGTCCTCTCCTTACGCCCACACTCCCGTGCATTATATTAGCGCCGCCAAGGCTTCCCTGACACAGGCGCCCGAACCTAAGTCCTTGTCCGACTATGCGATAGGCGTGGTGCGCGGCTACCAAAATTCCCCAGAGGTTGACCAAGTGCTTGATAGCGGCCGCGTGATTGTGCAACAAGCCATAGACGATGGCCAAAACCTGCAATTGTTACTTAATGATCGGGTTAATCTGATCCTTGCCGACCCCTTGGTGATAGCAACCTTGGCCAAACGTCAGGGCATAGATGAGGGCAGTTATAGGGTGTTGCAACCGGCGATCGCCAAGCAGCCCTTGTACTTTGCCCTGTCAACGGCGCGGCCCCAGTGGCAAGGGTTAATGACGGATATTAATAGCAGCATCACCAAGATGCAGAAACAGGCATTGCGTACACAACTAATATCCCGTCTCACACAAGTTTGCCCTGCATATAATTAAAAGAATGATGAATACCCAACGATGTGACTGAATAATTATTCATTATATAGCGTCGTTTACGTTAACGTAAGGCTAGCATTGACCTTGGCGTTACTTAGCGTTATTTTGCATTTTTTCATTTTGACACTGGTGTCATGTTAAAAATAACGAATATAGGTCGGATAAATAGTACAAGGTGTTTACTTTTTATGGTGATCACAAATAATGAAAAATATTCAAGATTGTGAATATGTATTCGTTATTTCGTTGACACTCCAGATGCAAAGGGTTAGCGTTGACGGTCCGCTAGCACCACAGCAAGGGTCAATAATTGCCAAGCTAGCACGCAGTAGCAATGGGGAGAGGGGTCCAAAATGTTATATGACTCAAGTTTAGAAAAAGATAATTGCGGCTTTGGCTTAATAGCCCAGGTCAACGGTCAGGTTAGCCATAAACTTATTCGCACCGCCATTACCGGATTGGCGCGTATGGAGCATCGTGGCGGTATTTCTGCCGATGGTAAAACCGGCGATGGCTGTGGTTTATTGATGCAAAAGCCCGATAGCTTCTTTCGTGCTATTGCCAAAGAAAATGATTGGTTGTTGGGTAAAAACTATGCTGTAGGCATGCTTTTTTTAAGTCAGGATCCTGTCCAGGCACAGGCGGCCAAGACGCTTGTGGCAAAAGAATTAGAGCAGGAAACCCTGACCTTGGTGGGCTGGCGCGAGGTGCCTGTGGATACCAGTTATCTGGGGGATATTGCCTTGGCGCAATTGCCGCAGTTTGTGCAGGTATTTGTCAGTGCCCCTGAGGGCTGGCGCCCAAATGACTTAGAGCGCCGCTTGTATATCGCCCGGCGCCGAATCGAAAAGCAGTTGCAGCAGGATAAGGATTTTTATATCGCCAGCTTGTCAGGTCTGGTGACCGTCTACAAGGGCTTGATGATGCCCGAAGACCTGCCGAATTTTTACCTCGACTTGGCCGATATGCGTATGACCACGGCCATTTGTGTGTTCCACCAACGCTTCTCCACCAATACCCAACCGCGCTGGCCTTTGGCTCAGCCGTTTAGATATTTGGCGCACAATGGCGAGATCAACACCATCACGGGCAACCGCCAATGGGCCAGAGCTCGCGCCTATAAATTTGCCTCGCCGCTGTTGCCGGACTTACAAACCGCGGCGCCTTTTGTGAATGAAAGCGGTTCGGATTCATCGAGCCTGGATAATATGCTCGAGCTGTTTTTGGCCGGCGGCATGGACCTGTTCCGTGCCATGCGTATGTTGGTGCCGCCAGCATGGCAGAAAAACCGCGCCATGGATGAGGATTTACGCGCCTTCTACGATTTTAACTCCATGCATATGGAGCCCTGGGATGGCCCCGCCGGCATAGTGATGTCGGATGGTCGCTTCGCCGCCTGTAATCTGGATAGAAACGGCCTGCGTCCGGCACGCTATGTGTTGACCCAGGACGGCTTTATTACCCTGGCCTCAGAAGTGGGGATCTGGGATTATGCTGCCGATGAGGTGGTGGAAAAAGGCCGGGTAGGCCCAGGTGAGCTGATGGTCATAGATACTTTGCATGGCAAGGTATGGCATTCCGATGAAATCGATCAGGACCTAAAAGCCCGCCACCCTTACAAGCAATGGCTTGAGCAAAACGTTAAGCGCCTGACGCCTTTTGAGTTACTGAGCGATAAAGAGGCGGGTAACCGTTCGTTCGATGAAGAAACCCTGCTTATCTATCAAAAGATGTTCGCCTATACCAATGAAGAGTTGGATCAGGTGATCCGAGTGATGGGTGAAAATGGCCAGGAAGCGACAGGATCCATGGGGGATGACACCCCGTTTGCCGTGCTGTCCGAGGGACATAGATCCCTGTTCGACTATTTCCGCCAGAAATTTGCTCAGGTAACTAACCCGCCCATAGATCCACTGCGGGAAAATCATGTTATGTCTTTGGCGACCTGTATTGGCCGCGAACAAAATGTCTTTAACGAGACCACGGGCCATGCCAAGCGCTTGCAGTTTGACACTCCTATACTTATGTATTCCGACATGGTACAGCTGCGCAGCGCCAATGATGAGCACTACAGCCATAGTTCAATCGATTTAAATTACACCGCCGATGAAACCCTGGAGCAGGCCTTAGTGCGCATTTGTGATGAAGCGCAGCGCAAGGCCGAATCCGGTGTGGTGATGTTGCTGCTCAGCGACAGACAGATCAGCCAGGACAGCCTGCCTATTCCGGCCGCCATGGCTGTAGGAGCTGTGCACCAGCGCCTAGTCAACAACAGTCTGCGCTGTGATACCAATATCATTATCGAAACCGGCAGCGCCCGCGACCCGCATCAATTTGCTGTCTTACTTGGCTTTGGTGCCACCGCTATTTACCCTTATTTGGCCTATGAATCCTTGGTGGCTATGAGCGATGCCAAGGTAATTAATAAGACCTATCGCGAAGTGACGCTTTCGTATCGTAACGCCATCAACAAGGGCTTACTTAAAATCATGTCTAAGATGGGCATTAGTACAGTGGCTTCCTATCGCTGCTCCATGTTGTTTGAGGCCGTTGGCCTGTCCGAGCAGGTGGTGGAGCTATGCTTTAACGGCGTTGCCAACCGTATTAGTGGTGCCGGTTTTGAGGATTTCGAGCAGGATCAGTTGAAGTTGCGTCAGCTTGCCTTTAGCGCGCGTAAGCTTTTGACTCACGGTGGTTTACTAAAGTTTGTTCATGGCGGCGAATACCATGCCTATAATCCGGATGTGATCCAGTCGCTGCAAAAAGCAGTGCGCTCCGGCGATTATCAGGATTATCTGCGTTATGCAGACTTGGTTAATAACCGGCCGATCACTAACATTCGCGATATGTTGGCGCTTAAGGGCGGCACTGATGCCATTGCCATCGATGAGGTAGAAGCACCCGAGGAGCTGTATAAGCGTTTCGACTCAGCGGCCATGAGTATAGGTGCCCTGTCACCGGAAGCGCATGAGGCTCTGGCGATTGCCATGAACCGCCTCGGTGGTTGCTCCAATTCGGGTGAGGGCGGCGAAGATAAGTTGCGTTATGGCACAGAGAAAAACTCCCGCATCAAGCAGGTGGCGTCAGGCCGCTTTGGCGTAACGCCGCATTATTTGCGCAGCGCCGATGTGATTCAAATCAAGGTAGCACAAGGCGCCAAGCCGGGCGAGGGCGGACAATTACCTGGCGAAAAGGTCACCCCCTATATCGCCAAATTACGTTACTCGGTGCCCGGTGTGACCCTGATTTCACCGCCACCGCATCATGATATTTATTCTATAGAAGATCTAGCACAGCTGATTTTTGACCTTAAACAGGTGAATCCGGAGGCCATGATCTCGGTTAAGCTGGTGTCTGAGCCCGGTGTTGGCACCATAGCCACTGGGGTGGCCAAGGCCTACGCGGATCTTATCACCATAGCCGGTTATGATGGCGGCACAGGCGCCAGCCCGCTGACCTCGGTCAAATACGCCGGCAGCCCATGGGAGCTAGGTCTGGCGGAAACCCAGCAGGCGCTGGTGGAAAATGGCTTGCGTCATCGTATTCGCTTGCAAACCGATGGTGGCTTAAAAACCGGTCTCGACATTATTAAAGCGGCTATATTAGGCGCTGAAAGTTTTGGTTTTGGTACTGGCCCCATGGTGGCGCTTGGCTGCAAATACCTCAGAATTTGTCATTTGAATAACTGTGCCACAGGTGTGGCGACTCAAGATGAAACCCTGCGTGCCAAGCACTATCACGGCCTGCCGGAAATGGCGATGAACTACTTTAAGTTTATCGCTCAGGAAGCGCGCGAATTGATGGCTTCCTTAGGCGTAACCCGCTTGGTTGATTTGATTGGTCGGACCGACTTGCTTGAGGCGCTTGAAGGCAAAACGACGAAACAGCAAAAGCTGGATTTATCGCACTTGCTGGCACAACCAAAAAATATAAGCGGTCAGTCCTTATATTGCTCCATGCCCAATACCTCGCACTATCGCGGCGCCCTTAATGAAGAGCTGTTGGCGAAGACAAAGCAGGCCATAGACAATCGCAGCGGAGCCAATCTGGTGACGCGTATCTGTAACACCGACCGCTCGGTAGGGGCTATGCTTTCCGGCTATATCGCCGCCCAGCATGGTAACCAGGGCATGGCCGCAGAGCCGCTGCGGATTGAGTTGCATGGCACCGCTGGTCAGTCGTTTGGGGTATTTAATGCCGGTGGTCTGGAAATGACGCTTGTCGGTGATGCCAATGACTATGTGGGCAAGGGCATGGCTGGCGGCCGTTTGGTGGTGCGCCCGCCCTTGGGGTCTTGTTTCTTGTCACATCAGGCGGCAATTATAGGCAATACCTGTTTGTATGGTGCCACCGGCGGCAAATTATATGCCGCGGGCTGCGCCGGTGAGCGCTTTGGTGTGCGTAACTCAGGGGTCACCGCCGTGGTTGAAGGCCTTGGCGACAACGGTTGTGAATATATGACAGGTGGCGTGATCTGTGTGCTTGGCAAAGTGGGCATTAACTTTGGTGCTGGCATGACCGGAGGTTTTGCCTATGTGCTTGATGAAGCAGATGACTTTACCAAACGTATGAACTCTGAGCTGGTGGAGATAGCGAGCCTAGAGCAGCTGCCGACTCATCAGGAGCATCTGCGTGGTTTGATTGCTGAGCACCTTGAGCTGACCGGCTCGCAGCGCGCCGAGGCTATCCTGGCCAGCTTCGATCTTTACTTGCCCATGTTTAAGTTGGTGAAGCCGATTTCCAGTGATCTTCATAGCCTGTTGGGACACCGCGCCCGCAGTAGCGCCGAACTACGTGTGCAGGCGCAATAGGAGGAAGTATGAGCCAGAATGTTTATCAGTTTATCGATGTACAGCGCGTCGATCCGCGCAAAAAGCCGATCTCTACGCGCAAGCAGCAGTTTGTTGAGATCTATGAGCCATTTTCACAAAATCAGGTCGACTCTCAGGCGGATCGCTGCCTTGACTGTGGCAACCCTTATTGCGAATGGCAATGTCCGGTGCATAACTATATCCCGCAGTGGTTAAAGCTTATTCGCACCGGACGTATTCTCGAAGCGGCGGAGCTTTCTCACCGTACCAACAGTCTGCCTGAGGTCTGTGGGCGTGTGTGCCCACAGGACAGGCTTTGTGAAGGCGCCTGTACTCTGAATGAGGAATTCGGTGCCGTCACCATAGGTAATATCGAAAAATACATTACCGATACCGCCTTTGCCATGGGCTGGAAACCGGATATGAAGCACGTGGTATGGAGCGATAAAAAGGTCGCCATTATTGGTGCCGGTCCGGCAGGACTAGGCTGTGCCGATGTGCTGGTGCGTAATGGCGTGAAGCCCGTGGTGTTTGACCGTCACCCGGAAATCGGCGGCCTGCTGACCTTTGGTATTCCTTCGTTTAAGTTGGAAAAAGAAGTGATGCAACGACGTCGGGAAATCTTTACCGAGATGGGTGTCGAGTTTCGCTTGAACACAGAGGTGGGCAAGGATATCGAGCTGCAACAGATCATCGACCAGTATGATGCGGTCTTCCTCGGTGTGGGTACCTATCAAAGCATGAGTGCCAACCTTGAAAACGAGGATGCCGAAGGCGTGCACGACGCTCTGCCATTTTTAATTGGCAATACCAACCGAGTGATGGGCTATGACGAGGGTGATGCACCCTACCTTGATATGCAGGGCAAGCGGGTAGTGGTACTCGGTGGTGGTGATACCGCCATGGACTGTGTGCGTACCTCGGTGCGCCAACAGGCGCAGCAGGTGATCTGTGCCTATCGCCGTGACGAAGAGAATATGCCTGGCTCCAAACGTGAGGTAAAAAATGCCAAGGAAGAGGGCGTTGAGTTTATGTTTAATGTTCAGCCCAAGGGTATAGTGGTGGACGAGCAAGGTCGAGTGAGCGGCGTGCGCATGGCGCAAACCCAATTGGGCGAGCCCGATGAAAATGGTCGTCGTCGCGCCGAAGAAGTTCCCGACTCAGAGCATATAGTTGCCGCCGATGCCGTGTTGATGGCCTTTGGCTTTAAGCCCCATAAGATGCAATGGCTGGAGCCCTTTGGTGTGGAAATAAATCACTGGGGTGGCATTAATGCCCCAGAGCAGGGCGCCTTTACCCATCAGACCACCAACCCGAAAATTTTTGCCGGGGGTGATGTGGTAAGAGGCTCGGATCTGGTGGTTACCGCCATCTTTGAAGGCCGTAATGCCGCCGAAGGTATTATGGATTACCTGGAAGTGTAACCTTGGAAGCAGCAAAGCGGGCATGGGCCCGCTTTTTTTATGCGCTGTTTTTATTCACAGCTTTTATGTGCTGATAATGTTAAGCGTGCGCCGCGATTAGCTCCTTGGCATTGGCTAAGGTGGTTTTACTGATATTGTCACCGGCCAGTAGGCGGGCGATTTCATCAACGCGGCCTTGCTTATTCAGCGACAGCATTTGTGTAAAGGTTTCATCATTGGCCACCTGTTTGGCCACGAAGAACTGGTTCATGGCGCTGGAGGCTACCTGGGGCAGGTGAGTCACACATATAACCTGAGTAGATTGGCCAAGGCGACGCAGCAACTTACCTACCGCTGCGGCGGTTGGCCCTGAGATCCCCACATCCACTTCATCGAAGATTAGCGTTGGCGTGGTCACGCGCTGGGCGATGATCACCTGGATTGCCAAACTGATCCGCGAGAGCTCACCGCCAGAGGCAACCTTAGACAACGCCTGCATGGGTTGGCCCGGGTTGGTGCTTACCAAAAATTCGATGCGGTCTAAACCAAGGCGGCTGGGTGTGCGTGCTAAGTCAAAATCGAGAGCAATGGCAAAGCGGCCATTTTCCATCGACAGCTCATGCATACTGGCGCCGATCAGTTCGCTTAATTCTTGCGCTGCGGCTTTACGGCTGGCGGATAACTGCTCGCAGCATTGCTGATATTCATTCAGTGCTTCGGTTATCTCAGCATCGAGCTGAGCCAGGCGCTCATCATCAACACAAATAGCTTCCAGATCCGTTTTAATTTGCTGGTGATGTGCAGCCAGAGCCTTAGGTTCAACCATATGCTTGCGCGCCAAGGTGATGGCGGTGCCCAAGCGTTCATCGAGCTGGGCTAAGCGCTCCGGATCAAGCTCAGCGCTATCGCAATAACCGCGCAGCTCACGGCTTGCCTCTTCTACCTGCACGCAGGCATCGTTAAGCATGGCGGCGATGCCTTCTAAGCTTGGGTCTATGGCGGCCAGCTCGCTAATGGCAATAGCACTGTGCTGTAGGGCGCCGTTAATGGTTTGCTCATCGCCTTCGTACAGGGCATAAAGTTGCTGCTGTGAGCCTTCCAGCAAGTGCTGAGCATGGCTAAGACGATTATGCTCCACCTCAATTTGCTCATATTCGCCGTCTTCTAAAGCAAATTCATCGAGCTCGGCGACCTGATATTCAAGCAGTTGTTTTTGTGCCTGTTGCTGGGCGTGTTTGGCCTCTAACTCGCGCTGCTCCAACTGTAACTTTTGGTATTGGCTAAAGCTTTGCGCCGTATTTTCAAGTAAGGATTTATGGCCGGCGTAGCCATCGAGTAATTGCAGCTGATGGTCGTTTTTCAGCAATAGCTGGTGCGCATGCTGACCATGGATGGATAATAGGTGTTGCCCCAATTCCTTTAACTGAGCGGCGGTAACACTGATGCCGTTGATATAGCTTTTGCTGCGGCCATTTTTCGCCACTACGCGTCGCAGCAGGCATTCTTGCTCATCGGCCTCGAGCATATGCTCTTGCAAAAACTGTTGCGCCTTGGGCAGGCGACTAATATCGAAACGGGCGCTAATGTCCGCTTGTTTGGCACCGGGGCGCACTGCCGCGGCATCGGCACGCTCACCTAAGCACAGAGAGAGAGCATCGATGGCAATCGATTTACCTGCACCGGTTTCCCCTGTTATTGCGGTCATACCGGCATGCCATTGGGTTTCAAGCTCGCTAACAATAGCAAAATTAGAAATGGTTAATCCCGAAAGCATACTGTTTATCCATCCAGTTATACACTAACTGTTAATCTATACAGTAGTTGTTTTTTTTGCAAATTAAATTTTAAACAATTTACGCTTGCTCTGGCTCGGTACATTTGTTGTCAGGCTCTCTAGCTGGTGGCTTGTACTCGATACCTGGCTTAGTTAAAGCCTATACCTTGTTAACCTCGGTTAGCTTGCGCTGAAAACTCCCTCGCTGATGTATTCCAAAGTAACTTTAATACAGGCGTGAGCCCCAATTTAGTTTTTGGCGCAGCACGTTATAGTAGGAGTAATCCGTGGGATGAATTAAGCGCAGCGGTTTTTCCGCTTTTTTGATCACCACCTCATCGCCTGGCAATGTAGCCAGCACCACATGGCTGTCGCAACTGACCTGCAGGCTGTCGGTGTTATCCAAGCTCAGTTTAAGGCGAATAACGCTATCACCATCGACCACCAAGGGGCGGCTTGATAGGGTATGAGGGAACATGGGCACCAAGGACATGGCATTAAGACCCGGAGTAAGAATAGGGCCGCCGCCAGATAATGAATAGGCGGTGGAGCCGGTCGGCGTTGACACTATCAGACCATCAGATTTTTGCGAAAACACAAAATCATCGTTAATAAAGCATTCGAATTCGATCATGTGCGCCACCTTGTCGGCGTGCAGCACAGCTTCATTCATCGCCGAGTTGGCACTTTTAAGCTCGGCATGGCGAAACACTTCCACTTCCAGCAAGAAGCGCTTTTCTTCTATATAATGACCGCTGAGCACTTGCTCCAGCGCGGGTTCAAAGCCATCTGGGTTAAGGTCGGTTAAAAACCCCAGTTTGCCGCGGTTAACGCCGATCACGGCCACATTAAAACGGGCCAGTACCCGCGCGGCGCCAAGCATATTGCCGTCACCGCCGACCACTATGGCCAGGTCCGCTTGCTCACCGAGCTCGACCAAATTGACCAGATTAGCGTCTTCTGGATTCGCCAATTGGCCGCCATAATGACGCTCCACCAGGACCCGGTAACCTAAAGCTTGCAAAAAGGCATAGAGGCGTTGTAATGTCAGCGCCGCGCCTTCATGATTTGCTTTACCAATTAAGCCAATAGTTTTAAAAGAAGCGCTCATATCTGTGCCATAAATGTAGTAACTCTTTATAGAGTAACGCAAAAGTGGTGGGGTTGAAACTGAGGCAAAGAGCCTAAATTATAACAATATGAAATTATCTCCACGTGATGAGCAGATATTCTCTGCGGTAATGAGTTTATACTGCGACGGTCAGGGTCTGCCGGTTGCCTCTTCTCGTATTGCCAAGCAAAAGGGCATGGCGGTGTGCAGCGCCACCGTACGCAATGCCATGGCACGCCTCGAAAAACTAGGCTTACTCTATTCGCCCCATACCTCGGCCGGACGTATTCCTACCCAGCAAGGTTTTGATTTTTGGTTCGATTCCTACTTTCATCTAGATCAGCTTGGTCAATATTGGCAGCCGCCACAGGAAAAACTGGTGGAATTTGCCCATCATCTGGCGCGGCGCTACAAGGTGTGTTGTTGTGTTGGTTTGCCTCAGGTTACCACTCAGTGGGTGTTCCGCGTAGAAGTGCTGGACTTTGACCGCACCCATTGGCTGGTGCTGCTGTTGGACCGCCAAGGTCAGGGCCACAATATCCTTATTACCAAGCCCCTTGAGGCCAATGATGATATTCGCTATCAGTTTGCCACCTGGTTGAATTCGGTTTTTGCGCAGCAAAACCTGCTTGAAGGCTTGCACCGAATGAAGGCCATGAGCCGCACCGCGCCTCATTATTGTCATGGCTCCTTGGCGCAGTGGACGCGGGAGTTAGGAAATAAACTGGGCAGCGACAACAGTATAGTGGTCGGCGAAAATAACCTTTATGCCTACACAAACAGCGAGCAGGAGCTAAACATAGGTGCGCGTTTCTTACATGGCATCGAAGATAAGCTGGCGTTTCGCAACGGTGTGTCCGTGCTGTTTGGCGATCAGTTGCCCTTACCGGGTTTTGAACCCTTCTTAGTTTTTAGTCTGGCTTACTTTGCCAACCAGGAATATCAAAGCCGATTTTGCGTGATTTTGCCAAAGTCGGCGCCGATTGAGGCGATCATTCAAGAATTTGCGCAAATCGAGCACCTTGACTCTTGAATCCGCTAAATACATCCCCATAATGAATCGCAGTTACGCAGTTTTTGGAGAATATAAAGATGTCTGAGCAATCCCAGGCTAACGAACACGAACAGGAAAATCTTGAGGCGCAAGCCGAGCAAGAGCAGGGCTCACAAGAGCAAAGCATTGAAGCTGAGTTAGCGGCTCTATACGCGGAATTAGAAGCTGCAAAACAAACCGTTGAAGAGCAAAAAGACAGCGTGATCCGCGCCGCCGCCGAAGTTGAAAACATTCGTCGTCGTGCTGCACAAGATGTTGAAAAAGCACATAAGTTTGCGCTCGAGAAGTTTGCCAACGAACTGCTTCCGGTGATCGATAACCTAGAGCGTGCCATCGAATTTGCCGACAAAGAAAATGAAGCCTTGGCACCTATGCTTGAAGGCATCGAAATGACGGCCAAAAGCTTTGTTGAAGCCGTTGGCAAGTTCAATGTCGAAGTGGTTAACCCTCAGGGTGAGGCGTTTAACCCAGAACTTCATCAAGCCATGGCAATGCAACCGAGCGAAGATGTTGCACCTAATACTGTAATCGCTGTAATGCAAAAGGGTTACACCCTGAACGGCCGTTTGTTACGCCCGGCCATGGTTATGGTATCGAAAGCTTCTTAAGATTTTGATTAATAGAAAAATGCCCGCTTGTTATACCAATTCTGTTAAGTATGAGATCAGATATAGCGCTGGATAAATGATATGATCACAAGGCGGAATTTTTCTTATGTAGTTATTCTACATTGAAAAATTCCAACACCGTGAGCATGATATTTAGCCCGCTAGAATGATTAGCTATTTAAGTGAATTGGTATTAGTGGGCATTTTTTTTGCGCTGCCAAAGCTGAGTCACAGCGATTAGGATAATAGCCACAAACATCATGGTGGAGAAGGGCACCGCATTCACCGGATGAATTAGCGCTAAAAAGGGTCCCACTAAAGCACCGCTGCCAAAGCGCAGTGTACCTATAACCGCCGTAGCCGTTCCTGAGTTACGCTCAAATTCCATTAGAATAAGGGCATCGGCATTAGAGGCGATAATGCCTAAACTCATCATCAGCGGCGCTATGCTCCACACTATGTAGTACAGCGACTGCTCCATCAGGCTAAAGGCCAACAAGGCGCTGCCGCTGACAAGCGCCAGAGCCAGACCAAAATACAGCATATTGCGCGAGCCCACCTTAGGCACCACCCGGGTGTTAATAAAGTTACCCAGCATCAAGGCGATAACATTAAACGCAAAGAGCAGGCCAAAGAGTTGCTCCGAAACCGCAAAATAATCCAAGTAGATAAAGGGCACCGAGGTTAAAAAGCAGAAAAACGCAAAGGAGGCCAGCATGGAGCTAAGTATATCGGCGCGAGCCTTAGCCTCACTGAGAACCACGGCATAGCTGGCAAAAAACAGTTTCAGACCACGGTGCTCACTGCGATAAATGGGGATATCGATCAGGTGCATCTGCACCCAGGCCAGACACGCGAAGGCATAGCCGCCGAGTACCAGAAATATTACCTGCCACTGCGCCAGGGTTAGAATTGCCGAGCCTATGCTGGGCGCTGCCAGTGGCGCAACCATCATGATCATCGACACATAGCTCATACCCTTGGCGGTATTTTGCTGATAAATATGGCGAATAATACCGGGCACCACCACGGTTGCGGCGGCGCCGGTAAAGGCCTGCACACTGCGCAGTAACCAAAATAGATAGATGTCTTCGCAAAAAGCCAAAGCCACCGAGCTGAGCCCAAACAAGGTAAGGCCGATACGGGCCAAACGGCGACGGCCCATTTGGTCGGCAATGGGGCCAAAAAACAGCATGCCTAAAGCATAGCCAGCCAGGTATACGCTCAGGGAAATTTGCACCTGGGGCATGGTGGCGCCAAGATCTTTGGCAATTTGCACCATGGCCGGCAAATACATATCCACGGCCAGCGGCGTAATTGCCACAATACTGGCCAACAAAGGCAATAGCACACGCCGACTGGGCGTTCTTGTGTCGGTTAAGGACATAGATACAATATCTTCTAAGTTGGTGATGGAGAGACTAGGGGAAAGTGCGCAGGCAGCGTACAGTGCCTAGTTTGTTCACTATAGCACCAAGGTTTAGAAGGGAATAGGGAAACCTTATTAACATTATGTTAATTAGACACTTTATTCGACGCTAGGCGTTGCGTTTATGGTTTGCTATGCTTGTCGCAAGAGAAAATGGGAAGTATTAATAATGAAAAAACTAATCTTAGCCCTTAGTGTGGCGGCCGTTATCGCCGGTTGTAAAACCTCACCTACCGGGCGCACTCAGGTGACCTTGTATTCCGATGCACAAATGAGCCAGTTAGGCGGCGCCAGCTTTGAGCAGATGAAAAAAGAACAAAAGGTTAATACCGACTCACGCACCAATGCTTATGTGCAATGTGTGGCTGATGCAGTGATCCAGGTGTTGCCGGCAAAATATGCGCAGCAAAAGTGGGAAGTGGTGGTATTTGAGGAAGACTCGGCCAATGCCTTCGCCCTGCCAGGCGGCCATATAGGTGTGCACACCGGCTTACTTAAGGTCGCGCAGAACCAGGATCAACTAGCGACCGTGATTGGCCATGAAGTGGGCCATGTGATTGCCGAGCACTCCAATGAACGTGCTTCACAAAGCCAAATGCTGCAAACCGGTATGCAAATTGGCGCCGTGGCAATGGATATGGGTGAGATAGGTTATCGCAATGAAATCATGGCGGCTCTTGGTTTGGGCGCTCAGTATGGTGTGATATTGCCATTTAGCCGTACCCATGAAAGCGAAGCCGATGAAGTGGGTCTGGAGCTGATGGCCAAGGCGGGTTTTGAACCACAGCAATCTGTTGCCCTGTGGCAAAATATGGCGAAAAGCGGCGGTGCGACGCCTCCTGAGTTCTTATCTACGCACCCGGCGCCAACTAGCCGTATTAACGACCTGCAAAAGCGCATGCAAGCTGCCAACGCCTTGTATCAGCAGGCTAGAAGTCAGGGTAAGCGTCCTCAGTGTCGTTAATTCTGGGTTAGTAGCATGCCTAAGCTAGCCCTGTGCTTGGCCTTGCTGCTGGCTGCGGCCTTGACCTTAGACAGCCTGATCTCGGCGCCTGTATTTGCTATTCAGTGGCGCAGCCCCGAGTTTATGGCGGGCATAGCGCCGACCTTTAACCTGGTTAAATTACTGGGTATGGCCGTACTTACGGCCTACCTATGGTGGGGCGTACCGCGGCGGCAGTATGCTCCCGCCATCACAATTGCGCTGCAGTGTGTGGTACTAATATGTGCAGTACATACTGTGGTTTTGCTGATCGGCAGACAAAGCCTGGTGAGTGATGCTGAGCACTATACCTCTAAGGGGCCCTATACGGTGCACACCATAGAATCTCGGGATGCCAGCAGCAGCCGGCAGGTGCTCTATTGGCGTTGCCAACGCTCGCTTGGTTTTTACTCGCTGCAGGAGCTACAGCAGTTTCCTTATTATGTTGAGGCTACTTTAGAGCAGCAAAACGGCAAGTGGTATTTTATGTCGCAGCAGCGCTATGAATTGGACACTGGCAATTGCGACCGACAGTAATATGAATTAGGGATTATTATCAGCATAGCCCTTAGGTTACGTATTACATTGCCTTCCCAGGCTTTTATCTGGCCTCATCCATGAGTCCCTCGTTCATTCTTTTTGAACGACGAAAAAGAACGAACCAAGAAAACGTCGCCCCGACATCACATTCCTTCCTCAAAATGAAAATTGAAATGTACGCAACCGCTATGTACGGTACTTCCTTGTCCCGGACATAGCTTTGCAAACATCCATGTTTGCTAATTGCGCTTCAATTTTCACTTTTCGGGTGTGATGAAGGGGATATGACGTCTGAAACATTGCAATTACCGGTTGTGACTGACTGAAAATAAAAAAGGTGAGCAAGTGCTCACCTTTTTCAATTGCGAGGTAGTTATTAGGCGCGGCTAATAAACTTGCTCTCGGCGGTATTGATTTTAATTTTATCGCCGCTTGAGATGTGCTCTGGCACCTGAACCACAAGACCTGTGGTTAAGGTAGCTGGCTTAGTACGCGCACTGGCAGAGGCACCTTTAATTGATGGAGAGGTGTCTTCAATCACTAGTTCAACGCTGGTTGGTAAGTCCACAGAAACCGGACGGCCTTCTACTAGCACTACCTGCACACCCTTGGTCGACTCGTCGATAAACAACAACTGCTCGGCAATGCTGCTTTTGTTCAGGTGGTACGGCGTGTAATCTTCATCATCCATAAAGATGTACTCGTCGCCATCAACGTACGAGAACATAGCAGCGCGGCGCTGTAGGTCGGCAAAGTTCAGCATGTCTTCGGCTTTGAAGGTTTCATCAACCTTACCACCGTCAACCACGTCATACATGCGCATACGGTACAGGCTACCACCGGCGCGGCCCTGAGGCACAGAGCGCTCGATATCACGGACGATCATAACGCGACCATTGTAATCAATGGCGGCGTGCTTTTTAATTTCGCTAGCCTTAGGCATAGTCTTACTTCCTAATTAAATTGACCGGGTTAAGTTACCCGATTAAAAGGTCCAAGCCAAGTGGATTTGCGGCACAGATTCTGTGGTGTTGGTGCCCAATTTGTTATGCCAGTACTGCCACTCAACACCCAACATCAGGGTTTGCTCTGGCATTTGCAGGGCGTGACCCAGATCCCATTGCACTATCGGCTGAGCTAAAAGCCAGCTCTTCACCTTGTCGCCAAACTCGTTGTCGCGCTCATCGATATATTCAACATGGCCGGTAAAGTAAAACTTTTGCTCGCCTATGCTAAAAGGTGCGCCCCAGGCCAGGTCCAGCATCCAGCTATCGCTTTCAGTCGGTGCCCCGCCTGAGCTGACGCCATCGCTGTCATCGATATAGGCGGTTACAAGGGTTGAGAAGAAGTCAAAGCCTTCCACTTGCCAGTCTAGCTTCACACCGGGTAGGTACTTCATCACATTGGCATCGCCGGCGGCGTTAAAGCCCATTACAAAGCCCACGTCTTTTAGCGGACCTAGCTCAATTTGGTTACCGCTGATCTTGCTGTAGCTGAAGTTGGAGTACCACTCGCCGTAGAAATCGCTGTCCTGATAACCATCTTCTAGGTCGTCATTGATGATATCGATAAAGAAGAAGTTATCGCCCAGGCTGTAACCCGAAGCGTGCTGCAAGGAAACGATGCTGGTGCCCGCTTCTTTTTCAGTGAAGGGGTTTTTAAAGTCGCCATAGTTTACATGTAACTGAGTTTGGCTCCAGGTTGCGGCTTGTGCATTGCTTACACTGGCACACAAAGACAGCGCCACTGC
This sequence comes from Pseudoalteromonas qingdaonensis, assembly GCF_038739665.1. Taxonomy (NCBI): domain Bacteria; kingdom Pseudomonadati; phylum Pseudomonadota; class Gammaproteobacteria; order Alteromonadales; family Pseudoalteromonadaceae; genus Pseudoalteromonas; species Pseudoalteromonas qingdaonensis. Next base: position 33,246 of record NZ_JBCGCU010000003.1, read on the forward strand.
GCCGTATAACAAGGGTGTGGTAATTTTCATAACTACAAGGTGATTAATAAATAAAAGAAATGTCGGCTGCTATTGTAACAGATGGCGGCATTAGGCCGCCACTGTAAGCAGGAGGGCAGGATGCTGGGTTACACCTTATGGCGGCGTAAGATGATGATCAGCACCGCAGTGATAGCCAGGATAAAGCAATAAAAGGCCGAGGTAGATACCTGCCAAGGGCTAATGCCAAAGGTCGCGCCGAGAAGCAGAGCCTGAGCGCCGTAGGGCAGTGTGCCTTGCAGCACGCAGGCAAAGATATCGAGCAAGCTGGCAGAGCGCTTTGCGGAAATCTCGCCGTCCTGGGCCAGCTTTTTAGCGATTGGCCCGGCAACGATAATAGACACGGTATTATTGGCAATACACAGGTTCGATGCCATTACCAGCACGGCGATACCTAGCTGATCCGCCACCTGGCGATTAAACCTGGCCACGAGCTTGGTTACTGCTTGGATTTTTCGTGCCAAATAATCAAGGCCGCCGCCGCGACGAATAAACTCAGACAAACCGCCGATAAACATCGACAGCAAAAAGATCTCCTGCATATTGCTAAAGCCCTTGTAGATGTCTTTAACAAAGGCGCCGCCTTCATAACCTGAAGTAAAACCCATCAGTGCCGCGAAAATAATGCCGCTAAAGAGCACCACAAAAACGTTTAAGCCCATAACCGCCAGCACCAGAATAAAGATGTAGGGCAGCACCAAAAGCCAGTCAAAATCACCCACCTCTACAGGTTGCGGCTCAGGGGTCAGGTAAATCAATAGCGCTATGGTCAGCACGGCTGCAGGCAGGGCGATTTTCAAGTTCTCGCGAAACTTATCTTTCATTTCACAGCCCTGGGTGCGGGTAGCGGCAATCGTGGTGTCGGAAATAATAGACAGGTTGTCGCCAAACATGGCACCGGAAACAATAGTACCGGCCATCAGCGCCGGGTCGATGCCGGTTTTCAGTGATACTGCCAGGGCGATGGGGCCGATGGCCCCGATGGTACCCATGGAGGTGCCCATGGCGGTGGAAACGATGGCCGAGATCAAAAACAGGCCGGGTAACAGCAGGCTCGGTGGAATAAAAGATAAACCGGCATTGACTATGGCATCCACCCCGCCGGTGGCCCCGGCCACCGCCGAGAATGCTCCGGCGAGCAGATAAATCAGACACATGGTAATGATATTGCTGTGTCCGGCCCCGCGAATAAAGGTTTCCACCGATTCATTAATACGTTGCCTGGCGAGCACAAAAGCCAGCACTATGGCGGGCAGAATGGCCACAGGCGCAGGCAACTGGTAGAAGGCGTAATCGACGCCCTGGGCTTGCAGGTATAAGCCTACACCTAAAAAGAGTGCCACAAAGGTTAGTAAAGGCAGTAGCGACAACTTGGCTGCTACCTTGTCTACAGACGCCTGCATGTAAACCTCATATTAATAACTGCTTGTATTTATTATGCAGTTATTGTTCACACAATGAGGTGCATAATTCAAGGGGTAAAAAGGATGTGTAAATGTATAGATGGCCAGATGCTTTGTCAAACTTAATCCATAAAAAAAGCCGCATGGTGCGGCTTTGAGACGAAATGAAGAAAATGACTCAGTATAATTTATTTAGAAATTATACTGGTACGTTAGCGCAAAGCTTCTACCACGACCTTTATGGTCATATAAAGTCTCTGGACCATATTTCGGGCTATAGAAGTAAATCGCACGTTTACCCCATTGCGTGGTGTAGGTTTTGTCAAATAAGTTGTTAACAGCAAACTGAACTTGACCATTTGCAAGTGGATAGCTAGCAGTTAAGTCAAACAGCGTGTAGCCGTTGATTTTGCCATCAGCGTCGTCTTCTAAGTCAAACATGGTTTTACTTTGTAAACGCACGTTCAAATCGTTACCTTGCCAAGCTAAGTAACTGGTAAATTTAGAACTTGAAGCTTGCGTTACACTCACTTTTTTCCAGGTGCCTTCTTTATCTTGCGCTTGCGAAGAAATTAAGTGCGTTGAAATACCAGTACGCCAAGCCGAGTTAACATCGTAGTCGAGTTGAGCTTCGATTCCTTGGGTACGTGTCTTAGAGTCGCTTACGGTAATTAAAAGCGTTTTGCTGTCATAGGTGATCTTATGATCTGAACTACTATAGTAAGCCGCGATTTGAGCGCTGAAAGCGCCGTCGCTGAAACGCCAGCCCAACTCCATTGAATCGGTTTTAATGCCTGCAAGCGCTGAGTTATTTACATCGACAACCGTGCCTTCAACTAAAGTTAAGCTGTTTGCACCGTCTTTTTGTTCATATTTACCTTTACCATAAAATTTAGCGACATTCGGTAACTCAAATGCCTCCGCTGAGTTAAACCAAATTTGTTGGCTGTCATTTAGGTCATACACTAAACCTAGGTTAAATAAGTCCACGCTGTAATCTGTGCTGCCGCCTTTAATGGCCTCTGCTGAAGAGGCAGCCCCTGTGATAACTTTTATTGCAGCAGTGGTACCGACAAAATCATGCACCGTGTTATCCATATTTTGGCGACGATAGCCTGCCGATACAGCAAGGTTGTCTAGCGCTTGATATTGAAGTTGTGCAAACAAGGCGCTGGCATCGACTTCAAAGCCTGGATAACGATCTACTGCATAAATAGACTTCATCACTAAACCGCCAGAATGTTGGGCTATGTTAGTGTCATAATACGTTTGGAGCGAATCAAACTCTTCGGTGTCGTAATCAAAACCATAAGCAAAGCTTAGTTTGTCAGCTTTGCCGGATAACACAAATTTGAAACCGGATGCGTCAGTGTTTTGCTCAGAGCTTGAGAAATTAGCAATTTTATCACCGCTTAAGCGAGGGCGTGGATAGAAGTCAAAAATCTCTTCACGAGCAAAGGCTTGAATGTTGAGGGTTTGAGAGAAAAAATCGCTGTTTATATAGTTTAGGTTTATTAAGGTGCGCTCTGTTTTTGGCGTGTGGTCAGAGTCTAAACCTTTACGGATTTCTACGCCGGTCATATCACCAAACAGCGCATTGGCCTCTGGGCCAAAATACAAACCATGTTCGCCATCGCTTTCATTATTATATTTTTGCACCATCGCGGTGACTGTTTGTGTGTCTGTGAATTTGTGGGATATCGATGCCATAACATCTAGGCTATCCGTGTATTGCAAGCCACTTTGCGTGGTGTCCATGATGATAGCATCGCCTTCACCATCATATAATGCATTCACTTTATTGTATGCAAGTGAGATACGCGCTTTGGTTTTTGCATTGGCAAAACCATAGGCACCTGCAATTGAAGTATCGAAGTCGTCACTGCCAGCAAAGCCTGAGTGAATGCCTACTTTTAGGGCGTTATCTTCATTACCTTGTTTAGTGATGATGTTGATAACACCTCCGGTACTGCCACCGCCGTATATCGCGGTAGCACCTGAGAGTACTTCAATGCGTGAGATATTAAATGGATCTATGGCATCAAGGTGACGACTAATACCTCGCGAAGAGTTTAACGAGACACCGTCAATCATCACGACCATTTGTCTGCCTCGCATATTTTGACCATAGTTGGTTCTTGTCGTACTTGCCAAATCTAAGCTCGGTACTAATTGCGCCAATGAGGTTTTAAAATCATGGCCCGCATTAATCTGCAATTGCAATTCTTCAAGATCAACCAACCATACAGTGCCTGCAATATCAGAAATTTTTTGCTCAGTACGGTTAGCGGTGACTAAAATACGCTCATGATCATGGGTGGCTTGAGCATCATTCGCAAATACCACATTAGCGTTAAGTGCACATAAAAGGCCAGAAGCGATTAGGGTTAAGGTCGTTTTTTTCATATCCATGTTTATTAAACTGCTGTAGTTAAGGTTAAAGGTTGGGTGGATTCGGGCAATGTCCAATCAATGAAATTCTGCGTTTCACTTAAATCGAACACATTTTTCCCTGTCAAATGATTAATAATTTTGGCGCTGCGCCATGCCATTAGGCTAAGTTGTGGTTCGGCAATGCCGTGGCTGCTTAGGCCTGCATTCACGGCATAAATTTGATTGTCTGCTTGGTGTTGCCATTGCACATTAAAATGGCGGTCAAGCTGTAAGCTGCCATCTTTACTTAAATGTAATAGCGACTTTAGAGGTTCAAGATAGTGTGGTAATACAGACTCAAAACCAGTTGCTAAAATCACATAATCAGCATCGAGTATTTCTTCACTTTGATTCAGTGAGTTGTAGCACTGTACTGCGTAGCCATCGTTATAAGGAGTTAATTGCTGAGCGGTACGATTAGGCAGTAAATGCAGCCACTTGCGCTCACCGTTTACTTCAAAATGCTGATATAAATAGTGATAGATTTGCTTTAAGCATTCGCTGGTAATGCCATCACTGGCGAGCTTTTGCGCTTTTACTTCGCGCTTTTTACTTAATTCAGGTAACTCAAAGAAGCACTCTGTATATTGCGGTGTGAAGAACTCATTGGTAAATGTGGCTTCATCCAGTGGCTGGTAGTTAGGCCTGCGAGAGATCCAGTATAACTCTTGTGGTTTTCCCCAGTAATGGTGTAAGGCATTGAGCACAATGTCTGCACCTGTTTGACCACCGCCAATGACTGCAACACGTTTGTTAGTGAAATCGAATTCTCTGTCCATGATCTCACAAGCGTGAAATACTTTTGTGCCCAGCTGTGCTTTAAACTCTTCTGGTATATGTGGCTTTTTACCAGTGCCAAGACAGATGTTCTTTGCCTGATACACATCTTGCTCTGTGGTGATCACAAAATGGTCGTCGGCGTAATGAATGCTCCGAACGCCTTCATTAAAATTCAGGTTTTTTATTTTGCTTGCAGCCCACGCCATATAGTTTGAAAACTCGGTGCGGCTGATCATGCTGATGTCAGTAGATAAGAAACGATAAAAGCGTTTTTTATCGACAAGGTAAGAAAGAAAGCCAACACGACTGGTGGGTACAACCGCAGTAACAAGGTCTTTTAAGTAACAGGTTTGCATGTGAGCTTCTGGCAGAAGTAAACCTGGATGCCATGCAAATTCAGCTTTGTTATCAAAGAAGCGGTACTCAAGTTCATTCGTTTCGTTGAGCAAGGCAGCAATACTTAAATTAAATGGACCAATCCCGATCCCAGCCAGATCTAACATTGAAAATTCTCCTTGTAGAATTTAATTTTTTCGATTGAAATTAGCGCAGCGCGCTTATGTGGGAACTCGAATTCATATTCTTTTATGAATCCCAGCTTGGTAATTTGATTAAGTAACCTGTGGTTATTGTGCCTTGGTTCTAACACGATTTTTTGAGTCTGAGGGCAATCTAAAAACATAAAGTGGCTGATGGCGGTACACCACGCTTTAAAGAAACGGCTGCCTCGAAATGCCTCATTGCCAACCAATAAATGTAAACCTCTATCGTATGCTTGCCACGGGTAATAAGGGGCAATTCTGTCTTCACCTGCCCAATACACCTCGAAATAACCAAAAGCCTGGTCGTCGAAGTAGCCGATCAATGGCAAGTTAAACGGGGTGTGCAGTTTATTGGCTAAATAACTTTGCAGTTTGTCTTTTGACCAGTTTTGCTCCCAAAACGCACTCACTCTTGGGTTGTGCATCCAACTATGAAAGAGGTCTAAATCCTCAATGGGATTAGCAACTTTAAAGCTGACGAACTTGCCAACTGCATGATTAAAGCGGCGATATACCTCAGCGGATAAATTCACATTACGAGTAGGGCAGGCTCTATCCTCAAAGCGTTCAGTAAAGAGTGTTCGCGCTTGTGTTTTTAAGCCATTTACAGGATTCGCATAAAACTCAAAACGAGAAAAGCTTTCACTTTGGAATGCCTCAATCAGTGCTTGCCAAGCTGCTGAGGCATGCCAATGGATTGTTGGTAACTGAATATGTTGAACATTGAGATGGTGGTAAAGCACACCATCAATTAAGAAAAGTAGTTGCTCTAAGGTATTTATTCGCTCGTCATACTCAGCAACAAAGCAATGACCAAAAGCGATTTCACCTTGTAAAGCCAATTTTTGCGCGTGACTGATGACACCCAACTCAGATTTATCAAGTGGGAACTTGTGTTTTAATAACATCTTAATCAACCTATTGCTGAGTTTGGGCCAGTAAATTCGTCATATCGAAATAAATCACAGCGGGATCTTCTATGGTGTTCTCGTTATCACCAGTGAGATAGCAATAGAAATTACCTTTGCACTCAAAAGAGGGTTGCTCGAGAATTAGTTGTAAGCACTGTTTATCTTTGGCTGCGCTTAAAATACCCGATAACGTCAAGTGTAATTTTTGGCACCACGTACGTTCATCTTTAAAGCCAAGCTGGCTTAAAGCAGCAATCATTGCATAGCTACTATTGATAATGACGTAGTAGGGAAAATAGCGGGTGATCTGTGCTTGATTCCAGTGGTGCTCAATATCACCATGGATGTCTTTACAGTGCTTGGCAAATTGTTCAATGCCTAGTTCTGAAAAACCAAAACCTTGGCAATCACGAATAAGGGTTTTGCGTGGCAAACCTTGTGCAAACTCAATAACAATATTTTGTTGGTGGGCGAGGCATACCAAGCCCAAATTGGCTTGTAAGTCGCACAATGGCAAAATCACTTTTTTACTGAAATCGTTAAACCATAACTCAGCGGCTTCTTCTAACGTAACGTGATAATTTTTACTAACGCGCTTAAGTTGCTCAAGTAGTAGGTGGTTTTGAGTATCAATAGGTAGCTGGCCTAATGTGGCAAGTACTAAGCTTTCACTGTTTTGGTTTAGTTGTTGGTTTTCTCTAAATAAGAAAATACTTTCTTCAATTACAGTATCGTTAAAACTTAAAGCACACCAAGCAGGCTCCTGTAACACCACAAACTCAGGGTATCGTGCCTGCCAGTGTTTGAATGTATCGGTTTGGCAGGCATCGAAAACGCGCAGACCGCGTTTGCACTCTTTGATAGACAAGGTTCTTAGTGAGTTAGTTAACTTTATGTTTAAAGAGTATTTAAGTTGATAATCCACGTCTGGTTGACAAATGGCACGCACTGATGACGTTGCTGACCAAACAAGGCCATACTCACCTAATTCGCTCACTAAATTATCGCTCATTAAAGTTTTGATGCTACTCATGCCTTGTAGATATTGCCACTGCCAAGGGTGCATAGGTATAACAGCAAAGTCGTTATTAACTTTTGTAAGCAGCTCAGGGGCACTTTGTGTAACAAGTGTATTCAAGTAGCAGTCAAGTGCTTGGCCTTTAGCATCACCAACTAAAACCGCTCTAGAAACCTTTAGCCAAATCAACTGAAATTTTGCACCAAATTCTGGGCTGTATTTTGACCACTCATCATGCGCCAATTGTTGGCGACTTTTTGCTGCCGGATGAAAATTATGTCCAGCGAGCAGTCCTTGCTCTGCTTCTATAAAATTCAATGGGCCTGTTGTTAAGTGCGAGATACCCGGGTGATTTTGCAAAGATGCCTCAATAAACTTTTGGCTTTGCAATACTTGCGCGCTGAACTGTTCAATTTGAGGGCGTGAAAAGGCTGCAATTCTATCTGCATGTGGCAGCAGTAAGCGTAGGGCTTTTTTGAATGTAATTACTTCGGCAGAAGAAGACTGAGCATCTTTTAAAAGAATTTCTCCAGTAAAGTGGTGAATGCCAACTTCTGAAAAGTAGTGAATAGGTAGCAAGATGTCATGTTGTTCATTGAGCGTAATTTTGATAGCAGGGCGTTGCTGCCATTGGGTGTGAGCCCAATTGGTATTTTCTCTTAAATAGGCGTTGGCAAAACTCGACCAACTAAAGCTTTTATTTAACACCGCCGCAATCCTTGGTTACAAAACAGATTGAGAATAATAATGGTTTGCATTATCGTGTCAATGAAAAGTTGACCCCAAGTTAGGAGCATAATGAATAAACGCATTGCATGGTTAGTCGTTGGCGGCGGTCTACTCGGCGTCAGTCAGCAAATTGCGCTGGTGGTATTGCCTTTGCTTGCTGACATCATGTCGGTACCTTATGAAACATTAGTCAATTGGCAAGCTGCGGGCTCTTTCCTATTTTTATTCTCAAGTGTGTACTGGGCCAAAACAATGGTCAAAAAAGGTGTCTCGTTTGTAGTTAAACTGACAACGGCTGGCTTTTTGTTCAGTAATCTCATTTTGTTATTCTTATGGCTCGAATATGGCTGGTTATCTGTAGAGGTAATGCTGGGTATATTTATAACTAGCCGCATTGTGCATGGTATTTTCAGCAGCGGCATTGTGCCGCAGTTGCAGATCAGTGCGCTAATGTTATATCCACAAAATAGCATAGGGGCACTCGCTAAAGTCAGTCTAGGGGGCACGTTAGCAAGATGTTTAACGCCATTGGTGTGTATCGGCCTAATGATGTTCTCACCTACTTGGGTATTCGTACTGCCTTTATTACTGGGCCTGTATGTGTTGCTTGCCACGCCAAGTTTGCCGCAGGGTGAGAAGAAAGAAAAAGTACGCGTTTCATCTCATCAGCATTGGGGTCTACTCGTCGTCGCATTCATTTGCGCATTTAGTTTGTGCTTTGGTCAGTTTAGTTTGGTGCAGGTGCTTACTCGCTTGATTCCTGACAGTAGTGCTGAAGTAAGTCAATGGGTGGCAATAAACTTGGCTATCACTGCATGCTTAAGTACTTTCAATCAGATTTATTTTATTAAAAAGCAAAAGGTTGATTCAGAGCGGTTACTTGTGCTGAGTTTGGCTATTGCCTGGCTAATGGCTTGGGTGAGTAGTATGGCTGATCATATAGTGGCTATGTGTATCGCGGTGTCACTGATATGTGTAGCCCTTAACAGTGCGACTTTGGCGTATACCAATGTGATAGTGGCAAAAGCGGGTAAGCAATATACGAATTACATCGCTACCACACACACCTTAGGTTATGCACTTGGCGCTCTATTTGTGAATTTTTCACTAGCTTTACCTTACGTATTGATTTGCGCAGCACTGTTTATTGCGTTTAGTTTTATTGTCCGTCGTTTTATTCGCAGCGTTTATCCAAAACAAGCTAGAACAGTATAAACGCATGGCATATGAAATTTTTATAGATGATTTATGGCGGTAAACTATGTATAAACACAGAAAATTTGAATGGGGAAAGATATGACTAACATTGCAATTTTTGGTGCAAATGGCCGAATGGGCAAAGTGTTATGTGAAGCTGCACTTATTTCAACAGGCACAGAATTAGCAGCGGCTTATGTACGTGACCAACATGATTTAATTGGTAGTCAAGTGCAGCACTTTATTAATCAGGGTAAGACTGACATTGCTTTTTCAACAGAAATGGTAATTGCAGATGACGTTGATGTGGCAATTGATTTCACCCTGCCCGAGGGCATGCTGGCTCACCTGGATTTCGCCGTTGCCAATAATATCCCCATGGTGATAGGTACCACCGGCCTGAGTGAAGCGCAAATGCAGCGCTTGTTTGAGGCCGCCAAACATATCCCCATCGTCTTTGCCCGTAACTTCAGTGTGGGCGTTAATCTGCTATTGGATTTGGTACAAACGGCGGCGACAAAATTCGGTGACGATGCGGACATAGAAATATTTGAAGCCCATCACCGCCATAAAATTGATGCGCCTTCGGGCACCGCCCTGGCCATAGGCGAAGCCATTGCCGAAGCCAAAGGTTGGGACCATGATCAAGTCGCGGTTTATGATCGCTCACAAAGTGAACAGGCTAAATCGCAAAAGGAAATTGGCTATTCGGTGCTCAGAGCGGGCGATATAGTTGGCGAACATACGGCTTATTTCGCATTAATGGGGGAAAGGCTTGAATTAACACATAAAGCTAGCTCAAGAATGACCTTCGCTCGTGGCGCTGTGAGGGCTGCAAAGTGGGTGCAAAACAAACACCCTGGCTTTTATTCCATGCGTGAAGTGCTGGAACTGGGTAAGTAAACATGTACTTTTAGGGTCTTCGGTTGTTTTTTGTGTCAAAGGTGCTGTTTTCTATATTTATTGATATTTAATTAGATCTTTTTGCTACTCTCGTGTAGAATATCGCCAATTTGCCAAAATTTCATTATGCGCCTAATTAAGCGCTTTAAACGGGTCGTAAATCAGTCGCATTTTTTACTCCCGTTTTTTACTGTTAGGAGGTTAACTTGACTAAATCCGCTCTGTTAGTCCTAGAAGACGGCACAGTGTTTCGCGGTACTGCGATCGGCGCTGACGGCATGTCAGTTGGTGAAGTAGTATTCAATACGTCGATGACTGGGTATCAGGAAATTCTGACCGACCCGTCTTACGCGGAACAAATCGTAACTTTGACTTACCCGCATATCGGTAACACGGGTACTAACAGCGAAGACGAAGAAGCGAACAAGATCTGGGCCAAGGGCCTGGTTATTCGCGATTTGCCACTGCTAGCGAGTAATTTCCGTAATGAACAATCACTCAGTGATTACCTAAAAGAGCGCAACATTTTAGGTATTGCCGATATCGATACCCGTAAGCTGACTCGTATCCTACGTGATAAGGGCGCGCAAAACGGCTGTATCATCGCCGGTGATGAGATTGACGAAAGCAAAGCACTGGAAGCTGCAAAAGCATTCCCAGGCTTAAAAGGCATGGATTTAGCCAAGGTAGTTTGTACTGAGTCATCATATCAATGGTCTGAGACAAGCTGGACTCTGGGTGAAGGTTTTAAAACGCTTGCGCCAGAAGATGAGAAATTCCACGTTGTTGCCTATGACTTCGGTGTTAAGCGCAATATCCTGCGCATGTTGGTAGACCGTGGCTGTAAGCTGACTGTAGTTCCGGCGCAAACCAGCGCTGAAGAAGTACTAGCACTAAACCCAGACGGTATCTTCCTGTCAAATGGCCCTGGCGACCCTGAGCCATGTACTTACGCTGTTGAAGCGATCAAAACCTTCCTAGAAAAAGATATTCCTATTTTCGGCATCTGCCTTGGTCACCAGCTACTAGCGTTGGCCTCAGGCGCGAAAACAGTAAAAATGAAGTTCGGCCACCACGGTGGTAACCACCCGGTTAAAGACCTGGACCGTGATGTTGTGATGATCACCGCACAGAACCACGGCTTTGCTGCGGATGAGGCAAGCCTGCCAGATAACCTTCGTGCTACGCATAAGTCATTGTTTGACGGCACCTTGCAGGGTATTCACCGCACCGACAAGCCGGCATTTAGCTTCCAGGGTCACCCTGAAGCCAGTCCAGGCCCACACGATGCAGCCCCTTTGTTCGATCACTTTATCGAACTGATGCAAGCGCAATCTAACTAATTTGAGACCGGAGTAATAATGCCAAAACGTAATGATATTCAAAGCATTCTTATCTTAGGCGCGGGCCCGATCGTGATCGGCCAGGCCTGTGAGTTTGACTACTCAGGTGCTCAAGCCTGTAAAGCGCTAAAAGAAGAAGGTTACCGTGTAATCCTGGTTAACTCGAACCCGGCGACCATTATGACCGACCCGGAAATGGCTGATGCGACCTATATTGAGCCGATTCACTGGGAAGTGGTAGAAAAAATAATCGAAAAAGAAAAGCCGGATGCGGTACTGCCTACCATGGGTGGTCAAACTGCATTGAACTGTGCCCTTGACCTAGACAAGCACGGTGTACTGGCTAAGCACGGTGTTGAGCTGATCGGTGCAACTGCTGATGCTATCGACAAGGCAGAAAACCGTGAGCGTTTCGACGTAGCGATGAAAAACATCGGCCTTGAGTGTCCGCGTGCAGAAATCGCCCACTCAATGGAAGAAGCGCACGATACACTAACGCGTATCGGTTTCCCTTGTATTATTCGTCCTTCTTTCACCATGGGTGGTACCGGTGGTGGTGTTGCTTACAACATGGAAGAGTTCGAAGAGATCTGTACCCGTGGTCTTGACCTGTCACCAACGAGCGAGCTGTTAATCGATGAAAGCCTGCTAGGTTGGAAAGAGTACGAGATGGAAGTTGTTCGCGACAAAAACGACAACTGTATCATCGTCTGTTCAATCGAAAACTTCGACCCTATGGGTGTACACACGGGTGACTCAATCACGGTAGCGCCAGCGCAAACCTTGACTGACAAAGAATACCAAATCATGCGTAATGCCTCGATGGCGGTACTGCGTGAAATCGGTGTTGAAACCGGTGGTTCAAACGTACAGTTCGGTGTGTGTCCTAACACCGGCCGTATGGTTATTATCGAGATGAACCCGCGTGTATCTCGTTCATCAGCACTTGCTTCAAAAGCTACGGGTTTCCCAATCGCGAAAATCGCAGCCAAGCTGGCTGTAGGTTACACCCTTGATGAGCTACAAAACGACATCACAGGCGGTGCAACCCCTGCGTCATTCGAGCCGTCAATCGACTATGTTGTAACTAAGATCCCTCGCTTCAACTTTGAAAAATTTGCCGGTGCTAACGACCGTCTAACAACGCAGATGAAGTCAGTAGGTGAGGTAATGGCGATTGGCCGTAACCAACAAGAATCTCTACACAAAGCACTTCGCGGTCTGGAAGTGGGCGCGACTGGCTTTAACCCAATCTTGCCAGTAGGTGAGAAGGGCGCAATCGAGAAGATCACTCGCGAACTTCGTGAGCCAGGCGCTGAGCGTATCTGGTACATTGCCGATGCCATGCGTCACGGCATGAGCGTTGAAGATGTATTCAACCTAACCAAGGTTGACCGTTGGTACCTGGTACAAATCGAAGACATCATCAAAGACGAGCAGCAAATCGAAGAAGTCGGCTTTGCCGGTCTTACTGCTGACTTCCTACGTCGCCTGAAGCGTAAAGGTTTTGCCGATGCGCGTATCGCCGAGCTTGCCGGTGTATCTGAAGCGGAAATCCGCAAGAAGCGTCACCAGCTTGAAATCTTGCCTGTGTACAAGCGCGTAGATACCTGTGCGGCTGAATTCAGCTCAGACACGGCCTACATGTACTCAAGCTATGATGAAGAGTGTGAAGCAGCACCGTCTGACAAAGACAAAATCATGGTGATCGGTGGCGGCCCTAACCGTATCGGCCAAGGTATCGAATTCGATTACTGTTGTGTACACGCGGCTCTTGCTATGCGTGAAGACGGCTATGAAACCATCATGGTTAACTGTAACCCTGAAACCGTTTCTACCGACTACGACACTTCAGACCGTTTATTCTTCGAACCAATCACGCTAGAGGACGTGCTTGAAATCGTCCGCGTTGAGAAGCCAAAAGGCGTTATCGTGCAGTACGGTGGTCAAACACCACTTAAACTTGCCCGTGAACTAGAAGCGAACGGCGTGCCAATCATTGGTACTTCACCGGATGCAATCGACCGTGCCGAAGACCGTGAGCGCTTCCAGCAAATGGTTGAGCGTTTGAACCTGCTTCAGCCTGATAACGCAACGGTAACTTCACTTGAAGAAGCGATTGCTAAGTCTAAAGAAATCGGCTTCCCACTGGTTGTACGTCCTTCGTACGTACTAGGTGGTCGTGCGATGGAAATCGTATACGACGAAGACGACCTGCGTCGCTATATGACAGAAGCGGTATCTGCTTCTAACGAAGCGCCGGTATTACTTGACCGTTTCCTGGACGATGCAATCGAAGTTGACGTTGATGCCATCTGTGACGGCACCGAAGTGATTATCGGCGGTATCATGGAGCACATCGAGCAAGCGGGTGTTCACTCAGGTGACTCGGCCTGTTCACTACCAGCACATACCCTAAGCCAGGAAATCCAAGACGTAATGCGTGAGCAAGTGCGTGCTATGGCCCTTGAGCTAGGCGTTGTGGGTCTGATGAATACTCAGTTCGCGGTTAAAGAAGGTCAGGTTTACCTAATCGAAGTGAACCCGCGTGCTGCACGTACCGTGCCTTTCGTATCAAAAGCAACCGGTGTTGCCCTTGCTAAGGTAGCGGCCCGTTGTATGGCTGGTCAGTCACTGGCAAGCCAAGGCATCACTAAAGAAATCATTCCTCCTTACTACAGCGTAAAAGAAGTGGTACTTCCTTTCGCTAAGTTCCAAGGTGTTGACCCAATTCGTGGCCCAGAAATGCGCTCTACCGGTGAGGTAATGGGTGTAGGTGATACTTTCGCCGAAGCCTTCGCTAAAGCCCAGCTAGGTGCAGGTAATGCTTTACCACGTGGTGGTCGCGCGTTACTATCGGTTCGCAATGGTGATAAAGCTCGCATCGTTGAGCTTGCTAAGACCATGATCGAATTAGGTTTTGAACTAGACGCAACCTCAGGCACCGCTCAGGCGCTTGAAAATGCAGGCATCGAAGTTCGCCGTGTAAACAAGGTATTCGAGGGTCGTCCTCATATCCTTGACCGCATTAAGAACGGTGAATACAGCTATATCGTTAATACCACAGAAGGCCGTCAAGCGATTGAAGACTCTAAGGTATTACGTCGTGGCGCCTTGATGCAAAAGACCAACTACACCACAACATTAAACGCTGCGTTTGCTAACTGTACAGCAAACTCTGCAGATGACCGTGGTAGTGTCTCGTCAGTTCAAGAGTTACACCAACGAATCAACTAAGCAATAGGCCGCAGCGCTTGCGCTGCGGCTTGCTGTAAGTGGGAATATTATGCAAAAGATTCCAATGACCACACGCGGTGCCGAGTTATTGCGTGCAGAGTTAAACGAATTAAAAACAGTCACTCGGCCAAAAATCATCGCTGATATCGCCGAGGCGCGTGAACACGGCGACCTCAAAGAGAATGCTGAGTATCATGCCGCTCGCGAGCAGCAAGGCTTTTGCGAAGGACGTATTCAAGAAATTGAAGCTAAATTGTCTAATGTGCAAATCATTGACGTAACGAAAATACCTAACAATGGTAAGGTAATTTTCGGTTCGACTGTGACTATTGTTAATGTAGACACGGATGCTGAAGTGACTTATCGCATTGTTGGTGATGATGAAGCGGATATTAAGAACAACTTAATCTCTGTAAACTCACCCATCGCCCGTGGCCTTATTGGTAAAGAGCTGGACGACTGTGTGAATATCGAAACACCCAATGGGACGGTAGAATTTGAGATCACTGAGATTGAATATATCTAACCTTGGTTTATGTGTTTAAAAACCCGCTTAAAAGCGGGTTTTTTTATGCCTGTAGGTCGATGCTTTGCGCCGACAAAGAAGCCTTTGGATTGATATTGTAGGTCGCCTTTTAGGCCGACAAAGGGTAACAATGCAGCTTCAGGGATGAATTGTTTGCAGTTTCTCCACAACGTCCTTCAAATTAAAATTTTGTCGCGTTGGGTGAGCGCGTTAAGAAAATAGTCCGGTGAACTATTTTTAGCAAGCGAACGCCTTGAGCCTGCGAAAGGCCGGGGACGGCAACCACCGCTTGCCGTTATTATTAAATAAAAAATTTTATCAGTGGGAAAATGTGAGTGTACAGGTCAAGTAAAATTGGCCACTACACTAATAACAGTTCACTTAAATAGCACATCATTTATCCAGCCCTATCTCTGATCACATACTTAACAGAATGGGCATAACAAGCATTCAAAAGTAATAAAAAAAGCCTTACTCAAGTAAGGCTTTTCTGGTTGGGATAAATACTGGTTATTTAACTTGGCTGTTTTAGTTCTGGTGTTGGCTCTACCTTGGGGGCTTTGCCAAAGAGTTTACGCATAACGCGTTTAAAGTCTTCCAGGGCTACATATTGGCAAGGGATCAACACTAACGTGATCACCGTGGCGAACAGCACGCCGAAGGCCAGTGATACCGCCATGGGAATGACGATTTGCGCCTGTAAGCTGGTTTCCATAATGATGGGTACTAGGCCAATAAAGGTGGTGATCGAGGTCAGCAATATTGCTCTAAAGCGCTTACAACCGGCTTCTACCACCGCCTGCTTGATAGCAACTCCCTGGGCGCGCGCCTTGTTTACATAGTCGACCATCACCAGTGAGTCGTTCACCACCACCCCGGCCACGGCTATGATGCCGAAGAAGGACAGGCTGCTCATGGTCATGCCCAAGATCGCGTGACCATAGACGGCACCGACCACACCAAAGGGGATCACCGACATGATCAGCAGGGGCTGTGAGTAAGAGCGCAGCGGAATGGCCAACAGGGCAAAGATGATAAGAAGCGAAAGCACTAAGTCACGGCGCTGCTCGGCGACGCTATCCATCTCTTCTTGCACTCGACCGGCGACATTACTCTGTACGCCAGGATAGTTCTTCAAGAGTGCCGGAAGGTATTCATCACGTACTTGTTTAGCAATTTCAAACGGCTGTGCCTGATTGGTGTCTACGGCAGCCCACACATTCACCGTACGCTTGGAGTTTTCACGACGAATGCGGTTTACCCCGTCAACCAGGTTGACTGTGGCTATTTCTGCTAAAGGCACCTCGGCACCGGCCGGAGTAATAATGCGCACATCATTGATTTCGCTGATAGAGTTACGTTCTTCAATGGGGTAGCGGATCATGACTTTTAGCTCTTCACCATCGCGCAGGATGCGCTGGGCTTCGAGGCCGTAGAAGCTGAAGTTCACCTGTGAGGCAACATCGGCCAGGGTCAAACCTAGGCTATAGGCAATGGGTTTCAATTCCAGCTGCACTTCGTCGGTGGCGCTTTGCATTGAATCATTGATATCGCCCACGCCTTTGATGGTTGATAGCTTCTCTTTTAATTTACCGGCAACTTCTTTGAGCTCAGCGGCATCATTGCCTTCGAGGCGGAAGCTGATATCACCATCATCACGGCCACCACCGCCATTCATAACGCTGTCGTTAATGGTCATTGATTTCATTCCCGGTAGCGGCGGCATATTGTCACGCCATAAGGCACTGAGTGCGAAGGTGTCGATAGGGCGCAGGTGCGGCTCTACCAAGACCATCATTAAGCGGGCGTTGGTGCGCCCTTGCATATTAAGGGAGATATCCTTAACCATGGGCATGCCATATTGTTGTTCGATGACTTTCTCAACGTCCATCACCACACGTTCAATCTTTTTGGCCGTATCCAGGGTTGCTGTTTCCGACGAGGCCAAATTCATCTCAATGTTAATACTTGGGAAGTCATGAGGGATCTTTGGGTTGGCGATAAACTTGATTAAGCCACCTGCAAACAAGCCTGCACTGACGATTAGAATGCCAAAGAAGCCAACAATCACGGTATAGCGATAGTGAATACAGCGCTGCACAGCACGGCGGTATACTCGCTCGATAAAATACTGTAAGCCGCCATCGACTTTATTACGTAAGCGGTGCAATGGGTTACGTGGATTTACAGGGCGATCCTTCATGGCCGCCAGGTGCGCCGGAAGAATAAGTTTAGACTCGACCAGTGAGAATAATAGGCAGAGGATAATCACCCCACCTATGGCTTTAGAAAACGCCGCGCCCGGGCCGCTGGCCAAGGTTTGCGGGACAAAGGCGGCAATGGTGGTCAGTACCCCAAAGGTGGCGGGTACGGCCACGCGTTTTACGCCACGCACCACGTTATCCAAGCTATGGCCATGTTTCTCGATTTCTGCGTGAGCCGACTCACCGACGACTATGGCATCATCCACTACGATGCCCAGCACCAGAATAAAGGCAAACAGGGAAGCGAGGTTAATGGTGACGTCTAAAAAGCCCATAGGCATCATTAAAAAGGCGCCTAAGAAAGACACGGGTAGACCCATCATCACCCAGAAAGCGAGGCGGATACGCAGGAACAAGGCCAGCATCAGCATCACCAAGATACCACCCCAAATCATATTCTCGATCATCATGTCGAGACGACCTTCGAGGTAATAAGTGATGTCAATCATAGGGGCCAGTTTGACGCCCTCGGGAAGCTCTGACTTTTTACGCTCTAAATAGGCGTCCATCACATCGGCAACACGGGTGATATCTTGATCTTTTGACGCACGGACTTCAAAAATTAGTGAGTTTTTACCATTGTATTTTGAATATTGCAGGCCTTCTTCAAAGCCGTCTTGGATTGTTGCTACATCACCAAGAAATACCTGGGCGCCGTCTTCTAATGTTAATAGGGGAAGGCGTTCAAACTCACCGCCGCGATAGGCTTGCTTTTCCACGCGCATGGAAATATAGCCATTGTCGGAGCGAATTTGTCCCGCCGACATATTAGCGGAGAAGTTACGAACCGCAGTGGCGATATCACGGAACGTCAGGCCATATTCGCGTAGTTTATCCGGGCTGACCTCAATGCTTATTTCATAATCCAATCCTGAATTGAAATTGACGAGATTGACCTGGGGCAGGGCACGCATTTCATCATGCAGCTTGTTGCCAAGCTCTTTAAGATCGTAATTGCTCATATCGCCATACAAGGCGAGGATCATCACCTCTTGGGTGAATTTTTCGCGGCGAATATTAGGGCGTTCCATATCCGCGGGGAAGCTGGAAATGGAGTCAATTTGCATTTTGACTTCATCGAGCACTTCTTGCGAGTCATAGCTTTCATCAACCTCAATCCAACTTTGTGAAAGGCTGCGGTTTGAATAGGTGATAAGGCGTTTAATGCCTTCTAAACCTTGCAGGGATTCCTCAATCTTAATGGTGATCCCTTCTTCCACCTCTTGTGGGGCGGCGCCGGGATAGACGGCCTGCACACTGAGCCAGTTACTCTCAAACTGAGGAAATGCCTGTTTACGAATTGAAAGCGCACTGAGAATACCACCGACTATGATGATCACCATCAACAGGTTGGCGGCAACCGGGTTGCGGGCAAACCAGGCAATCAAGCCTTTTTCTGTGCTTTGCACCATAGTTTAGTCCTCCTTCAACGCCAGTTGCGTATGCGCTGCTTTAGGCTCTTGCTCGTCTAAGCGCAGCTGCATACCTTGCGTAGGGTATTCCAGCGCCGAGGTGATAACTTGTTGGCCGCTTTGCAGACCGGCGGTGACATAGGCCATGCCGTTTTGTTCGCGGATCACTTCCAAGTCGCTAAACATCAGTTTGATTTCATTATCAATAAGGGCAATGCGATTGTCCTTGATCAGATGGCTGGGCACTATGGCGGCATCGCGTACATGCTTACCCACTATGCTGGCTTTGGTGTAAGCGCCAAAGCGCAGCGGTTGCGCCTGCTCATAGGGTTGGTCAACATAGGCCACAAGATAAGTCATGCGCGAGCGCTTATCGACCACACCTTCGTTACGCACTATGGTGCCTTGCCAAGAGCGGGTTTTGCCGGCCACTTCACTGGTCAGGGTGACTTGGGCGCCAATACCACCGTCATTGAGGTATTGCAGGTCATGATTGGCAACCGGTAGGCGCACCTTGGCAATGTCGGTGGCATCGATTTGACCTAGTACATTACCTGGATTAACCACGCTGCCCAGGCTGATATTTTTCGCTGTGATCAGGGCATCATACGGGGCGCGAATCGAGGTGCGCTCTAAGTTGCGCTTGGCGCGTTTAACCTGGGCTTGAGCGGCGCGGAATTTCGCCAGTTTTTCTGCTAGCTGAGGTTTACGTAAGTATAATTCTGAAGGGATCACCGCGTTGGCATTGTCTTTAATACGTTGCCATTCGGCTTTGGCTACATGGGCCTGTGCTTGTTCTATTTCCAGCGCCGACTGAGCCTGTGCCAAGCCTGCCTGGGCTTCAATTAAAGCCGCTTCATAGTCATTGGGGTCGATGCGAATAAGCTCATCCCCTTGTTTTACAAAGCCACCTTTTACAAATTGTTCGGCAATTGACACTACCTGACCAGATACCTGAGCAACCAGCTCGGTTTGTTCTTGCGCCATAACCTCGCCGTAGGAATGCACTTGCATGGTGACATCGGTCAAGTTGACCGGGATGACCTCTACCAGTGGGGCTATGTTTTCTTGTTGTTTTTGCTCCGGTGGCTTTTTCATCGCCATAAAGGCGGCGAAAAGTGCCACTGACACTCCCAACACACCTATGGGTAATAGTATTTGTTTTTTGCTGGCCACAATGCAGCTTCCTGTATAGTTCGATGACAGGCTATATGGTAGCGGGAATCATGTTTACAGGTATGTGTAATATGTAACAAAGCATGTAATCTGTTAAAATGGCCGCCGCGTTTGTTTTTGAGGTCGAATATGAATTGTCGTTTAGGGTGTGGTGCGTGCTGTATAGCGCCTAGTATTTCCAGCCCCATACCTGGTATGCCCGAGGGTAAAAAAGCGGGGCAACGATGTGTCCAGTTGGACAAAAATAATTTGTGTAAGTTGTTTGGTGACCCGTCACGACCGGCGGTTTGTTTACAATTTAAGGCTTGTGAGGATGTGTGTGGAAGCAGTAATGCCGAAGCAATGTGGAGAATAACCCAATTAGAGGCGCTTACCTAACTGCAGTAAGCACCTCGAAGGATGCAAATATTATTGGTTCGTGCCTGGCGGGTAGTTGCTGAAAATCTCTGCCACCGATTCACGAATGACCGCGGTGCGTTCGCTCGGCGTCTGGTTTTTCTTCAAGCGGCCTTCTTTGGCGGCGCGCCATACCAGCTGGTTTGAAGCGCGGTCGACTACGTCAATCACTAAGGTGCCCACTTCATATTCGCGGGTGGTGGTTTGCACATTGTAGCCCATGCCCCAGTAGTTCCAACGGGCGCTGTAGCCTGTGGTAAAGGTATCAACATCGACTTTCTTTTCCACCGAGGCATGGTAGTTTATCAGCACATCCGCTTGGTCTGCTGCCACCATGCTCATGCCCTTGGCGCTAAGTTCATCATTTACGGCTTGGCGCACGCGGCGTTCCATTAATTCACTGATCTGATAATTGCTGGCGCCACTGGTCAGGCTGGCATCAGGAAACCAGGCAAAGGATTTGTACTGGGTAAAATTAACCGACTTGTCGTAGTCAAAATCCGGCCCAGAGACACAGGCGCTGAGTAACATAAGTACACCCGCTGCAAGTAAATTCTTCATTGACTGCTCCTTTATATCTGGCTGCAAGAATCTAGGTTTGTCAGTAAGATATCATAATCTTTAAGGAAATATACAACTCATGCACCGCTTAAGGGGTCATGCCTGGATTATGTCATTACTGTGAATTTTAAATAATTTAAAGCTTATTAATATTTTCTATGCTAGTCTAGGAACTGCTTTGAGTTAATGCGTTCAATGTGACGGTTTTGTGCGGCCTACGCTGTAAGTGTGACTAACCTGGTTAGTCCTGTACCTGAACCTAGCGATAGCGACACTGGCTCAGGGAGGATAGTGCCTAATTTATAGGCGAGTTATAGAAATTGACTTACAGGAACACTTTAGTATGTCAGATCAAGTAAACGGTAAAGTAAAGTTTTTTAATGAAGCAAAAGGCTTTGGTTTTATCGAGCAAGAAAATGGCCCAGATGTATTCGTTCACTTCAGCGCGATCAATGGTTCAGGCTTCCGCACTCTAAGCGAAGGCCAACAGGTTTCTTTCGGCATTAAACAAGGCCAGAAAGGACCAGAAGCGGAAAATGTAACTCCGGTTTAATTCATTATTGACTCTTTCTTAGAGTGAATAATTAGTGGAGCCGTTTCGGCTTCACTTTTTCTCCCCCCTTCGGCGCCACGCCAACATTATCCCTCAGCATTTAAATCATTAATTAATATAATTACTTTGATATATCTCTGATCTTCAATTATTATTTTATTTCCACATTTAAAGTATATAAGAGATCACAGTGAGAGAAATCAGAGCATTTGCCAAATCGGCATCTATTAATGAGTTAGAAAAAGCAATTAATATTCTGAACACTGCGCTCGATAATCAGCAACAGCAAGAAAAAGCGAAACAGGAAGTTCTTCAACTGATGAAGGAGAAAGGGCTCAGTGTGGAAGATATTGTTGATGTGACTCAGGACAAGCGTACTAAGGTTGAACCTAAGTATCGCCGCGAGTTCGAAGGAAAAATGGTTGAATGGTCAGGCCGTGGTAAACGCCCAAAAGCGTTTCAGGATGTAGAGCTGGCTAAATACCTCGCGAAATAACAGCAAAGATACATAAACCCAAAGGTCCAGCAATGGACCTTTACTTTTTTGGGTGTCAGCAGTGTATACACTCAGAGACTATCAACAACAAGCCGTCGACAATACCCTGGCGCACTTTCGTAAGTCACAGCGCTCGGCCGTTATTGTTTTGCCCACCGGTGCCGGTAAAAGCCTAGTTATTGCCGAGCTGGCGCGATTGGCCCGTTATCCGATCTTGGTATTAACTCATGTAAAAGAGTTGGTTGAGCAAAACGCTAATAAATTTCGTGATATGGGTTTAACACCGGGCATTTTCTCTGCGGGTTTAAAAGATAAAAATTTAAACGAGCAGGTCACCTTCGCCAGTATTCAATCCTTGTCGCGCAGTATAGACAAGCTACAGCAGCACTATTCTTTAGTGATTATTGATGAGTGTCATCGCGTTAGCACAGAACAAACCAGTCAATATGCGCAGGTTATAACCCAGCTTAAGAAAATTAACCCAGGCCTTAAGGTGCTAGGTTTAACGGCCACGCCGTATCGGCTTATCAGCGGCTGGGTATATCATCGTCATTATCATGGCTTTGTTCGCGGCCCGAGCGATGCGCCATTTGATGATTGTATTTACGAGTTGCCGCTGCGTTATTTAATTAACAAGGGTTATTTAACGCCGCCGCGTATAGTCGATGCGGCGGTGCAGCATTATGATTTTTCCGCCTTGCTACATGGCGGCTCGGCGCCCAGTGAAGGGGACTTAAATGCGCTGCTGCAACAAAGTACCCGCGCCACCAAGGCCATTATCTCTGATGTGATGGCGCAAAGTGATGATCGCTGTGGGGTGATGATTTTTGCCGCCACAGTTGCTCATGCCGAGGAAATCCATCGTTATTTACCACCTGGGCAGGCCCATATTATTGTGGGGGCCACACCCGCTGCCGAGCGCGATGACATAATTGCCCGCTTTAAGCGGAAGGAATTCAAATATCTGGTAAATGTTTCCGTTTTGACTACAGGGTTTGATGCCCCTCATGTTGATTTTATCGCCCTGTTAAGACCCACAGAATCGGTGAGTTTATATCAGCAGATCATCGGCCGTGGTCTGCGCCTTTGCGCTGATAAGCATGAATGTCTGGTAATAGATTATGCTGGCAATGGCTTTGATATCCATCACCCCGAAGTTGGAATGAAGCGCCCAGATCCGAATAGCGAGCCGGTGCAGGTGCTTTGCCCCGGCTGTGGTTTTGCTAATGTGTTTTGGGGTAAAAAGGATGCCGCCGGTCAGGTTATTGAACATTACGGTCGTCGTTGCCAAGGCTTATTGGATGATGGGGAAGAGCAGCAGCAATGCGATTATCGCTTTAAATTTAAGGAATGCCCCCAGTGCTTTAGCGAAAATGATATTGCCGCGCGCCGTTGTCATAACTGCGAGCATCAGCTGGTGGACCCGGATGACAAGTTACGCCAGGCGCTCAACCTCAAAGATGCCTTGGTGTTGCGTTGCAGTGGCTTAAGTTGCGAGCAAACGGCGCAGGGCAAACTCAAGATCACTTACTATGACGAAGATGGCGCCGAGGTATCGCAAGTGTACGACCTTGCCAATGCCAAGGTGTTAGCCTTGTTTAACCGCGAGTTTGGCAAGCGTCATAATGCGCCTGGCGTTAATAAGTGGCGAACGAGCGAGCAAGTAGTGGCACTGCAACAGTATTTGAGCTGGCCGGACTTTGTGATTGCCCGTAAGTCGAAAAAATATGGTTGGCAGGTGAGTGAAAAGCTATTCGATTATCAGGGGAGTTACCGCAAAGCCTATAGCCGTTGATAGGCTCTGCGTTCAATATCGGTTGCGCTATTGCTCGGCGTTGTTTTCGTCCAGCAATCCCCAGCCATCACCGTAGCCGTTATGTTTATCCGCCAGGCTTTCCAAATAGGCTTCCATATTATTGATAAGCTCATATTCGGGCACCATGGTAAGGCTGGCCTTCACTTCAAAAACACCTGTATCTGGGCAGGTACTGAGGCTGGCTTGTGGCGCTACTTCGGCATGGGCCAGGGCATCAATAAAGCCTTGCGCATGTGCTTGCTGCTCAAACAACAAAAAGAAATCGACGCTGTGCAGTTGCGTCAAATCGACGCCTTGCTCATGCATTTGTTGCAAAATTTGGCCTGTTTCATCGTCGGTAAAGTGCATGGTTTATCTCATATAAGCGTGAATCTGGGGATTGTCTTATTTTTTGCTGGAAATAAAAAGCCACTTAGGTGAAATTTTTCGTCGTCATTAGTGAATGGCCTCGGCCTGCGATGATAAACTAAGCTTATTAGGGTCTGTTGACCTTTGTTGTTCGTTTCTGCAGCAGTTTGTAGTGTATTTATACAAGGCGGCACATGTGTGGTGTAGTTATTCTACATGAACATGTAACAACACAGTAGAAATGCGCTACAAACGCTGCCCTGCGGGTTCATCTAAACGCATCCTGCTCTGTGTTACTCGCTATGAACATAGAATGACTATGCATCATACCGAGCGTCGTGATCAGAATGCGTTTAGATTGAACATAAAGTTAACCGCAAAGATAAACAGACCCTAATAGAATTTGTTTATCTTTTTGGCCGTTTGAGGTTATTGCCCAGATAAACAGGCTCGAGAATTACACGCGATTAAAAAGGCTGACAAAGGCGGTGGTAAAGTGATTGCAATGGAGACACAGTAAGTTGAGGTTGAACCTACTAACAAGCCTGCTCTTGGTGCTGGCCTTATGCTCATTCGATGTTCTTGGCGCCTGGGGCGCTGAACCCGGACAATCCCTGCAAGGGCGGGTGATCTCAGGTTATAGCATTGACGGTATCGAGGGTGAGCTGGAGCAAAACGTTGCCCTTTATTTACAGCAGCTCAGTGGTGAGCAGCCCACACGTCAGCTGCAACGTTATGCCACCGAGCAGGTTTTACTGAGTATGCGGGCCCTGGGGTATTATCATGCCGAGGTGGAGCTGCACTTAGAAAACGATACCGCAAACCCCAAGGTAATTGCGAAAATAAAACCCGGTCAAGCGACGCGCATTGAAAGCCTGGATTATCAATTGCTGGGCCCAGGGCTGCAGGATAAAGAGCTGACTCAGGTGCTGGCGCAGTTGCCGCTTAAAGTCGGTGATATTATTAATCATGACCACTATGATGCGGCCAAAAGCGCTATCGACAATCAACTGCTGGAGCTTGGCTATTTCGATGCCAAATGGCAGCAGTCGCGCCTGGCAATCGACCGTAGCCATTATCGGGCGGATATCAGCCTGGTAGTGAATACGGGCATACGCTATCACTTTGGTCCCTTAAATATTGCCACCGACACGCCAGCGAGCGGCTATATTCATTCTTTGGCTGAGTTCAAACCCGGCCAGACCTACAATGCCAACAAGGTCAGCGAATTTAACCTGGCCCTGTCGCAAACCCCTTATTTCAGCAGTGTGCGCGTCTACGCCGATATCGCCAAACGCAGCAGCCATGAAGTGCCCATTCGTGTTGAGGTGCTGCATAAACCACAGGATAGCTTCGAGGTCGGCGGTGGCTATTCGACTGACTTAGGCCCTAAGGTGCGTTTTAAATGGTCGCGCCCCTGGATAAGTGACGATGGCCACTATTTAGAAAGTAACCTTAATGTGTCCGAGCGTCAGCAGGATATCAGCCTCTCTTATACTATCCCCGTTGATGACCCCATAGATGATATTTGGCGCTTTAGTCTAGGTTATAAGCTGGAGGATAATATCGACACGGATATTTTCTCAAAAACCTTGACCGGTCTGGTACAGCGACAATGGAAGATAGAGGATGATTGGATCCGCACCGTTTTTATCCGCCGTGAGTTCGAAGAATTCCGCATTGCCGATGAAGAAAAAACCACAAAAATGCTTTTGCCCGGTGTCAGCTATGCCCGCAAGCGTTCAAAAGGCGGCACCACGCCCTATTGGGGGCGACAATGGCTGATAAGTACCGAGGTCGGGGCAGACTCTCTTGAGTCTTCTACAGATATAGTGCGGGTGCAGTTGCAATATGCCTGGCTAGACACTTACTGGCAGCGTCATTTGTTTTTTAGTCGCGTCAATTTGGGCGCCATGTACGTGGACGATATTAATGATGTGCCGGTATCGCTGCGCTTTTTCGCCGGTGGCGATCAAAGCATTCGCGGCTATAAATACGATTCTATTTCCCCCGAAGAGGATGGCGCCAAGGTGGGTGGTAAGTACCTGGTAACTGGTACTTTGGAATATAACTATCAGTTTGCCAGCAACTGGCGCGGTGCCTTGTTTGTCGATGCCGGTACCGCCACCAACGACTTTTCTGAAAAGCTCTCTGTGGGCGTGGGTTTTGGTGTGCGTTATCTTACGCCCGTTGGCCCCATTCGTTTTGACCATGCCTGGGCCCTGGCCAGTCCCGGCAATACCACAAGATTAAGCATTACCGTGGGACCTGAGCTATGAAGCGCGTTATTACCTTAAGCCTGAAAATTTTCGCCGCGGCCCTTATTACCCTGGTTTTATTGCTGTCCCTGTTACTCTTTACCGGATATGGCAATCGCACTGTGGTGGCCATAGCCAATAATCTGGTCGATGGACTTAATATAGAGCTTAAACAGGGGCGTTTGCTTGCCAATGCTCCCTTTGAGCTGCAATACCAAGGTGACGGCCTGGCTTTGAATGCCCAGGCTGTGCAGATTGATGTGCGGGTTTTCGGCTGTGGTGGCGTGTGTTTAGATAATGTCGCCGCCAAGCGTTTAAGCGTACAAAGTAGCAGTGCCGCTCCACAAGAGGAGTCAGCACCAAGTGCTAACGTAAATACCAATGATGAAAAGAGGCAAACAACTGGCCCTTTAGTGCAACTGCAATTACCTAATATTGCAGTTAAACGCTTCGCTATTGGCGAGGCGGATATTGCCGTAGCGGGGCAAGATATTCAGGTGCGGGAACTGAGCGCCAGCCTGAGCGCTCAGGGTAACCGTATCAAGATTAAGCCCTTTAAGGTAAAAGAGCTACGAGTTGAGTTGGCACCTGGGGCTCCTGAGCCAAAAAGTGAACCCTTGTTAGAGTTGCCGCCACTGGCCGAGATTGCCTTTGACCTCGGCCTGGATATTCGTATTCAGGATTTTGCCTTGAATAATGCAAGCCTAGTGCAAGGGGAAAGCACACATAAGCTCAGCAATGTGCATTTAAATGCGGCCTTGCAAGGAAATAAACTGGCCATCGACCGAGCCAGCCTTAGCTATGAGTTACCTTTTGAGGCGACTGATACACAAAACCAGACCGAATTATTGCACGCCGCCCTAAGCGGTAACCTTGCCTTCTCTGGTGATAACCCGCTGCAATTGGCGCTGCAAGTAGAAGCCCTGGGTGAGCGCAGTCAGTTGGATATGAGCGGCAGCCTTAGCGAGCTGCAATTGGCATTGGCAAATCAGGGGCAATATCCGCTGAGCGTGAACGCCACAGCCGAGCTGCGACAAAGCAACTGGCCCTTTACCTTGCATGCCAAGCAACAGCAATGGCAGCTGCCATTGGATTCAGCATCAGGCGCTCAGACATTGCAATTGCTGCAAAGCGATATCCAAGCTCAGGGTAATATCGATGATTATCAAGTTGAGCTGAAATTGCACTCGCAGTTGGGCGATTCCCCAGAGCTGAACAGTCACCTAAACGCCAGTGGGACATTAAGCTCGCTGCAAGTGGCGTCAATGCAATTACAGGCTGGCGAAAGTACAGCCGAGGTAAAAACGGCGCTTAATTGGCGCGATGGCCTAAACGCCGAATTTAGCGCCGAGCTGGCAAATCTGCATAGCGAATACCTAATCGATAAGGTGCAAAGCGATATTTCCGGCCAGGTTTCTGGCTCTTTTGAGATGGACTCTCAAGGCCAGTGGCAACTGTTGCTGGCTCCCTCGACCTTAAGCGGGACGGTAAACGATATGGCGCTGCAATTGCAGGCCGATCTCGACCTCAA
The DNA here is from genome assembly GCF_038739665.1 of Pseudoalteromonas qingdaonensis. Taxonomy (NCBI): domain Bacteria; kingdom Pseudomonadati; phylum Pseudomonadota; class Gammaproteobacteria; order Alteromonadales; family Pseudoalteromonadaceae; genus Pseudoalteromonas; species Pseudoalteromonas qingdaonensis. Next base: position 61,118 of record NZ_JBCGCU010000003.1, read on the forward strand.
TAGTTCACTGCATGGCGTGGTGCGTCAGTTGCAGCTGCGCCAGGGCGATAATAGTTTATACCTCAAGGGTGAGGTAGACGAGCAGTGGCGCCTCGAAGGAGTTTTAGCCTTGTCCGCCGACACGCCCTTGATGCCAGGTTATAGCGCCGATGGGCAGGCCCAATTGCAGATCCGTGGCCAGCGTTTAACACCGAAAATAAAGCTCGACGCGCAATTGGCGCAAGTGCAAGGTGCTGGCGCCAGCCTGGACAGCCTTAAGCTGAATGTCGAAAGCGAATATAATGATGAACTGCAATACGATATTACAGCCCAGCTGTCTGGCCTTAAAGCCGGTGGGCAACACCTTGATAGCCTTGAATTACAATCTCGTGGCAGCGACAAGGTGCAACAAACCTCCTTGCGTCTGGACTCGCCACTGGCACAGTTGCAAAGTGCTTTTACCAGTGAGCTTTCGTCGTCATATGAGCAAATAAAGGTGCAATTGCAGCAGCTTGAACTCCAATCTCAGGAGCATCAGGTGGCTTTAACTGCACCGACCAAGGTGCATCTGGATTTGACCAAGCAGGCGCTGCGCTCGGAGCGTTTGTGTTTGCGCGGTGAAGCGCTGGACTTATGCCTTGAGCCTGCAAACATAGACCCAATGCAAGGCGAGGCGAAAGCTAGGCTAACGCACTTCTATCTGTCGGCGTTAACACCGTATCTTGGCCCACATACCGGGTTGACGGGCGTAGCCAAAGGTCATGCCCAGTTTAAATGGCGCAGCGGCGAGGCGCCGCAAATCGATGCTGAGCTACAAAGTGAGCAATTGCAGGCAAGTTACCGTTATCAGCAACAACAGCATAATTTCCCCGTTGAAACCTTGGTCTTGTCTTTGCACAGCGATATTAACCGGGCTCAGGCCCAGCTACAGCTGAAATCATCCATTTTGGGGAACTTGAACGCCGACGTTAAGGTAACCGATGTGATGGCGGCGCAGCAGCTTGATGGGCAACTGCAAATGGACGGTGTGCAACTTACAAAGTTGGCTGCGTTAGCTCCTGAAGTTAAGAATCTGGCCGGGGAGATCAGCGCCGACTTACGTTTTTCCGGCAATATCAGCCAGCCTTTGGTGCATGGCCAAATTAATGCCGAAGGTTTGGCACTTGAAGGGGAAACCTTGCCTTTATCTTTGGCCGACTCGCGCTTAAGTGTGCAATTGGCGGGTGAGCAAATCCAGATAACCGGCCTGTTGGCCAACCCGGATGGGGGCGACTTAAATCTCAGTGGTGAAGGCCTATGGTTAGGTGAGCAGCCGCACCTGACTCTTAAGGTGCAGGGGCAGCGATTTGTTGTTATTCCCGAGCAAGGGATCATGATTGCGCTTTCACCGGAACTCAATATTGATGTCAATGCCCACCAGGTGAAGGTAGAGGGAGGCGTCGATATTCCTTATGGTCGCATTAAAATAAAAGAGCTGCCGCAAGGGGCGGTGAAGGTCAGTGATGATGAAATCATTGTCGATGCTCCGGTTCAGGAGCCGACTGTGCCTTTTATGTATGATGTTGATTTAAAGGTTAATATTCAAGACGATGTATATATAGATTCATTTGGTTTGAAATCCTATATAAAGGGCGATCTGATGATCACTGCCAATAATGAAAGTCACCCCCTGGCGGTGGGTGAGTTGAATCTGGTGGATGGGAAATACCGGGCTTTTGGCCAGGATCTGCTGATCCGCACCGGACAAATCGGTTTTAGTGGCACCTTGGATAAGCCGCATATTAATGTTCGTGCTATTCGTAACCCGGATAACACGGCCAATGGCGTGGTGGCTGGTATTGAGTTGGTGGGCAGCGCGGAGCATCCACAACTGCATGTATTTTCCGAGCCCGCCATGGACCGCTCACAGGCTTTGTCGTATGTGCTTAACGGCCAACCCTTAGGGGATGGTGATAATAATACCGATGCTTTATTAACGCGTATGCTTTTGGCTCAGGGCACCAATCGTGGTGAAGGCCTGGTATCGCGTTTTGGTGAGTCTATCGGCCTGCGTGATGTGACCCTGAACTCCAGCGGCAGCGGCGATGATACCAAGGTGGAAATCGCCGGTTATATTGCTCCTGGAATACAAGTGAAATACAGCGTTGGCGTGTTTGAGTCCATCTCCGAGGTGGCGGTGCGCTATCAGGTGCTGCAAAAGCTTTATATCGAGGTGACCAGCGGTTTGTATGATACGCTGGATATTCTTTATCGCTTCGATATCGATTAACTCTTAGATTTTAAAAAATAGAGAAATAATAATGATAAAAAAATCCTTAGCCTTAATCGTCGCGGGGCTTTTGGCTGCGCAAATGAGCGGTCAATTGACTTCAAAGGCACACGCATTTAACTCGGTTAAGCCAGCTGCGCAATCACCGGGGCAAATTCTCGCCGCCGCCGAGGCATCGGACTGGCGTCAGGTGGATAGCGATAACTTGATGATCCTCACTCTGCAAACCGGCCAAGTGTATCTTGAGGTAAACCCCTTGTTGGCGCCTAAGCATGTGCAGCGACTGCGCGAGTTGGCTAAAGCCGGCTTCTACCAAGGGTTAAGCATGTATCGCTTTGTTGAGGGCTTTGTCGCCCAAGGTGGGGCTGGGGAGAAGAAAACCGATATTGCGCCGCTGCAGCAGGAGTTTGTCTGGCACAGTGAGCAGCCCATGCCCCTTGATATTCAAGTCAATGACAATGACGGTTATGCGCCGCGCAGTGGCTTTATCAAGGGTTTTGCCGTAGGTCAAAATGAAGCGGGGACGCAAACCTGGCAGCTCCATTGTATGGGTGCTTTAGGTATGGCCCGAGACAATGGCATAGACAGTGCCACCAGTGAGTTTTATGTGATAATTGGCCACGCCCCGCGCTATTTGGATAAAAACATCACGGTATTTGGTCGCGTCCTAAGTGGTATGGAGCACCTGCAGCAGTTACAGCGTCCCGGTAGCAAGCAAACACCTTTTAACCCTATTCAAGACCTGCAATTTGCCAGTCAATTGGACGCGGCGCAACAGCCAAAAATTCGCGTAATGCGCACCGACTCGCCACGCTTTCAGGCGCTGGTTGCGGCTCGAAAGAACCGCCCTGAGGACTGGTTTGTGGCCACCCCGAACTACATAGATACCTGCGCCATGGCGGTGCCCAGCGTTATTGACGATTAATACGCAGACTAAAGGGAATATGTTGCTGATGCGTTGAGCGATAGGGGTTGATGTCTAAGCCTCCGCGGCGGGTGTAACGGGCATATACCTCTAGTTCTTGCGGTTTGGCCAGCGCCATAATATCGCTAAAAATACGCTCTACGCATTGCTCATGAAACTCGTTGTGGGAGCGAAATGATACCAGGTAGCGCAGCAGAGATTCATGGCTCAGCTGCGGCCCTTTATAACGTATCACCACACTGGCCCAGTCTGGCTGCGAGGTGATCAAACAGTTCGACTTGAGCAGGTGGCTATACAGGGTTTGCTCTACCTGCTCGCAATTAGGTGCAAGTTGTAGCAGCGCCGGGTCAAGGTCGAAGGAATCAATTTCTATATCCAGTTCATCGATACAGAAACCCGGCATTGGCGTGGCAGCAAACAAAGATGTGTCGTCCGGCCCGTACAAGGTCACCTTAACCGGCGTTTGCACCGCCTGGCTTAAATCCGCTTCGAGCACTTCCCGTACCTTGTCCATACTCTCAAATTGAGTCTGATTAAAGCTGTTTAAATACAGCTTAAACGACTTGGACTCGATAATGCTCGGGCTTTGGCAGGGGAACACAAATTCCGCTACCGCCACTTGTGGCTTGCCCTTGCTATTGAGCCAGGAAAGCTCATAGCCGGTCCACAGGTCTTCCCCTTGAAATGGCAGCGCCTGCTCGTCTATGCCTAAATCATCGCGATTAAGTTTACGGGCAATGGGATAGAGCAGGCTCGCATCGTAAGAGTCTTTATATTCGGTGGTTTTACCCAGCATGCTGGCCTGCAGCTCGGGGGCGTTACGGTAATCTGTCATGATGTTATAAATCTAGTTACAATGGCGTCATTATAACGAATTTACGGAAAGCATGCATGAGTGTAAGCACACAACTCCAACAGGCACTACAAACCCATATCGATAAGCACCAGGCCCAGTTTAATTCTAACCCTTTGGCCTATATCGACCCAGAATCACCAAGTCCGGCGGCCATCAGCGGCACCGAGCAGGGCGAACAAGTGCAGTGGCAAACCTTTGTGCGTGATGATAAGGCGACCTTAAGCGACTTGGCCAAGGCGTTAGAGGTGGAATTCCCGGCGCAATTGGAGCAGTTGTTTTGCAGCCTTTATGGCGGTAATTTGCCGGCGCAAATCGATGGTCATGGTATCGAGCTGTTATTGCCTTGGAATGAAGAGGACTTTGTGCGTTTGCAGCAAAATATTACCGGTCATGTACTGATGAAACGCCGTTTAAAGCAACAGGATACTGTGTTTATTGGTTTAACCGAGCAGGACGACCTCTTGCTGACGGTGCGTTTAAGCGATGGTGCCGTGTGCCTAGAATATGTGGGCAAGGAGCCGCACCATGTATTAGCCGAGAATATTGGCGCCTTACTAGACGTCATAGAGGTGATCTAACCTTATTGATGATCCCAGGAAATATTCGAGACCAGCTCGCAGCTATCGCAACGGAAATCGAATAAGCCAAACCAAGGCTCGGCGAGTGCCCACTCGCCATCACAGCCCGGACAGCGACGTTGTTGTTCGTGCTGTAGGCTCTCCCCACCAACGCGATACAAATAGTAATACACCGGCTTTTTGGTCAAAAAACTAATACGCTTGCTCAAGTCCAGACCACGGCGGGTGAGTGAGCTATCGAGCAGGCTCATTTCATCGAGGGCCGCAAATTCTGCACGGGTGGCACCGTTAATCTGCAGTTGGTCGCAGGCCTGCCAGTCTTCTTGCCACTTGATTAAGGTTTTGTAATCGCCATTGGCAATGGCGGGGAGCTTATAAAGTGGTACCGGCAAGAAATCATCGCCACAGTACAGCGGGCTGCAGGTATGTAAATAGGTGGTATAGAGAATATAGCAGCTCGGCTCAACGCAGGCGTCGGCACTGTTGGCATGAATATCCTGACCGATCACCTTAACCTTGGGTGCCAGCAGTCCGGCTTCATTAAGTTTGTTGATGGCGTGTTTAACAAAAGGGCTATGGTGCAAGGGATGCAGCGAGTCCTCTTCCGGGCACATCACCCGAGTGAGGAAGTAACCCTCTTTTAATACCGTGGGAAATTCGTCACCGATTATCTGCCCGTTAGCGCGCAGCGCCACCACCATTTGGTTGATTGCCTGCTCGGCGTCGGCTAATTGAGTATCTTGATAACAGTCAAAGGTTAAATCGGCAACAAACATCTTTATTTCTTGGCTTCTAATAAAGCCAATAGTTTATCAAGTTTTTGCTCAATACGATCCAGTTGCGATGATTTTTGTTGCGAGATCTGTGTACTTGGCTCAATAACCATGTTCTTGAAGGCTTCAGGGTTATTCTTGTATTGGCTGACCGCGGCGATGATCATCGGCATGGGCACAGGTTCGCTTAACATGGATTTGGTTAGGGCAACGGTAGGAGTTTTGTTTTGGGCCAATAGGGCTTTGATCGCTTCAAACACCACGGGGTTCATTGTGCTAGGTCCTCTTACTGAAAATCGACGCATTATAAAAGCAGATTCGCTCAGGGGCGAAAAATATCTGCGCAGTGTAGTGCGATTTTGCTGAACCCAAACTGTCCGCAAACCCAGTGCTGGCGCTAAATCAGCCCAGCTACAGCCTAGTGCCTCAGCTGAGCGTCAAGAATATCAATGAGTTCCGCCCAATCCGCATCCTCGGCAAGAGATTCACTAATAAAATGACGCTGGGCATTGGACCAAAACGGCGCGTCGGCAAGTTTAAGGCTGTTGTCCAGTTTGTGATTACTAACAAACTGTTCAATCTGGCTATCGCTGCTCGGCAGGCCCAGTTGATCGAACAGGGTATTCATACTGTGTTTTGAGGTATCCATGAGTTTCTCAATTTTGTTGATAGCAACTATGTTTAAATATAGAACAACAATGATAACAAGGAAATTCCATGTCAGTGACCGTCGAATACAGCGTCAAATATCTTACTCCCGAAGACTTAAACCTAGCTGCCAGCCTGATTTATCAAGCCTATCATAAAGACCCATTAATGCGGGAATTGCTCCACGGCCATGAGCAGTCAGAGCAAAACTACGAAAAGAAATTGCGCGCCTTAATTCGAGAAGAGCTGCATACCTTTTGGCAGGCTAAACAACCTTTGGTGGGGTTATTTGAAGACGACAGGTTACAGGCCATTGCCTGCGTGTTTTCCTCGACGGCATCCTTGCCGGCGCAGCGCTACTGGCATTGGCGCTTGAAATTAATGATGAGCGCCGGTTATCTGACCACCCAGCAGCTTATTGAAAAAGAGCAAACCATACGCAATGCCTTGCAAACCATGGGCAATTATTTGTTTTTGGCCTTTATTGCCGTAGCGCCGCAAAGCCAACGTCATGGCTTAGGGCATTATCTGCTCAATAGCCTGGATAGCCTGATGCAGGAGGATAATGATCTTAAAGGCATGGCGGTATTTGTCACCCAACAACCGCATATCGATTTCTTTATCAGCCACGGTTTTGAAGTATTGCAGACATTGCAATTTAGTAAGGTCAGTGGCGAGTTGCTCTTCAAACATAAAAGCAATGGCGTATAGGGAAATTTGCTTGTAGGAAATATCTCACATTGATGTGCGGAATTCCTGTTTTTTGCTTTCTAAAAAAGCATCAAAATATTGGCAACTATTTGATTTTATGGGAATTTATTTATGTTTCATTTTAATGACATTGGTTTTAATTGCTTCCCTATGGCTGCAGTTTAAGCGTTTTTCTCTATCATTATAAGGGTCAGGAAGACAAGGGTGCAGGGTGTACCAGGCTAGGGATAGGATAGAGGCCAACAAAGCAAGGTATTGCAGGAATAGCAAGGGACTAGACGGTTAGGAAAGCCGTTCAGGGATTGGAGCACAGGATGTGCAGGGAAGGCTTGGAGCCTAGGAATAGCCAAGATGGCAAGTGGACACTTCAGGACGAAGCAGGAATTAGGGCACGGAGTGCTGTCGGTTAAGATAGGTAATCGAACCAGGAAGGTATAAGGACGATCATGGTGGTCAGCGATAAAGGATATCGCACAGGGAAGAGTTTGATTAGGGCGTGACCAAGGTCACGCCTTAGTTTTATGTATTACATTTGCACTTTATATTTTGTGCGGCGGAATGTCTTTGCCGTGCAGGCGCTCATTGTCCATATACAGCTTGCCTTGATACAAGCTCTCACCATCGCTTGAAAATTCAAATAGATAAGTGCTACGTATTCCCAACTTACCGTTAGTTAATATACCAATACGCCATTTTAGACAGGCCACACTGACAAGCTGAACACCCAGGTGTTGGCACTGATGCTGCGCATGTATCCGCGCCTGTTCAGCTAACTTGCGCTGATACCAAAATAAGCCGATCACCGCCGCGACCAGCATTAACATCCATATAGTTGCCACTAAGAGAACAAGCCTCCAATTGCCCGCGACAGCGCTTCAGAGCGTTGCTCGCACCTTAACATGGCTAATACATGGGGGCGCAGCGTTGGGATTGCAACGAGATCGGCAAACAGGCTGGCAAAAACAGGCTGCTCTGATTCGATCTGTGCACTTTTCTCCATAAAGGCGGCAAGGCGCTCCGGCGCTTGCAGGTGAGTCCATAAACGCCCGGCGATCACCTGACAAATATCCGCATCTTCAGCCCAGTTTGATACCAGAACCTTATCGATGGCGGCGCAACAGATGCCAGAAGCAGGAGCAAAGCTGATGGCACGCAGGCTGTCTATCAACAAGGCTTTGTCATTTTTATCTAAAGCATGCTGTATTGATTGCTGTAGCATCTCTGCCACCTGTGTCGATACCTGAGCGTTTTCCAGTTGCGCCGCTAAAGGCTGGCGTACCTCGGCGGGAAGATGTTCCCAAGCGCTGCATAACCGCAGCTCGTTATCACCTTGGTTTAAGCGCGCGGCAAAATCCGCCAGCCCTTGTACCGCTATGCTTTGCCACTGTTGCCAACCCAGTTTACCGCTGAAATACAGCTGCGTGTGTTCATAATATTGAGATGCACTTTGGTGTAGCTCTACCTTAATATGCGCATTAAAAGCGGCGCGCTTATTGGCATTGGGGGTAAACACATAAGGGTTGTTGTCAAGCTTACTTTGTTCTTGTTCATCACCCAGTAATTGAGTCCCCACGGCTTCTAACACCATATTGGCAAAGTGATCGCGACTGGCGGCAATCAGTTTACTTTGCTCATCCAGTGGCAACTTTAAAAACCACACATAGGGCTCGGCAGAGGCCTTGGCATCCCAAAATTGTATGGCGAGTAGGGCATGCTGTGCCAAAGGAAAAGGATAAGCAAGCTTGGTTGACTCGATATCGGCAAAGGTGGCTTTATCTAGTTTCTGCACGCGACGGCCAATGTCGTACACCCGCCAGGTAGTACCTGCGGCGTCGAGTAGCTCGGCTAGGGTGGCAATATTTGCAGTCATGGGCTGCTCCTGGAAATAAAATTCCGCAAATTATAGGCATATTGCGTCATCAACCCAAGGGAAATGCTATTATGGCCGCTGCTAAATTTACCTATTTCTAGGGTCTGTTTATCTTTGCGGTTTACTTTATGTTCAATCTAAACGCATTCTGATGAATTTAGCACTAACCTATAAGGCATAATTCATCCATGAAGCTTGGTTACATCGTGCATCCATGCACTCACCTCGCTAAGCTGCGAAGCATTGCTTCGGTCTTGCTCGCCTATGTACATAGCGAGCAACACAGAGCAGGATGCGTTTAGATGAACCCGCAGGGCAGCGCTTGTAGCGCATTTCTACTGTGTTGTTACATGTTCATGTAGAATAACTACACCACACATGTGCCGCCTTGTATAAATACACTACAAACCGCTGCAGAAACAAACAACAAAGGTTAACAGACCCTAAATGTACGATAAAACCGCGACGCTGTTACAGCAGCTAGAAACTCAGTTACGGGCACATAAATTGTGGCAAGCCGAACCCATAGATGCGCATTTGCTGCAATCTGGGCAGCCCTTTTGCGTTGATACTCTGCGTTTTGAGCAGTGGTTGCAGTTTGTCTTTCTCGTAAAAATGCGCGTCTTGGTACAAAACCGCGCCGTGCTGCCAAGTAGTATAGCGCTGGCACCCATGGCCGAGGTCCAGTGGCCCGGACGTTATTTGGACCTACATAAGGTGCTTACTGCTTTGGATCAGCACCTAAGCCAAGATGTGGGCGGCACTTATGAGTGAGCAAACACAGTCGCATGAGATTGAAGCGCTGCCACTCGAGCCCTTGGAGATCCTTTATCGCGACGAGTATTTTATTGCTATCAATAAACCGTCCGGCCTGCTGGTGCATCGCTCGCCCATAGACAAAAGAGAAACCCAGTTTGCGATGCAAATGCTGCGCGACCAAATAGGCCAGCATGTTTACCCTTTGCATCGTCTCGACAGGCCAACTTCAGGCGTCTTGTTATTCGCCCTTAGCAGCGAAGCGGCCCGAGATGCGCAAACTCTGTTTAGCGACAAGCTGATCTGTAAACGTTATTTGGCTTTAGCACGTGGCTTTGCACCAGAAGATAGGTTTATCGACCGGCCGTTAAAAGAAAAGCTGGATAAAATCGCCGATAAGTTTGCCGACACCAATAAAGGGCCGCAGGAAGCGCAAACCCAGATTCATTGCCTGCGTCAGGCAAGTTTGCCAGTAAGCCTAGGAAAATTCCCCAGTGTACGTTATTCGCTGGTGGAGTGTTGGCCAAAAACCGGACGCAAGCATCAAATACGCCGTCACCTCAACGGCATTAATCACCCCATTATTAATGACGTAAACCACGGCGATAACACCCAAAACCATTTTTTTATTGATCATTTCGACTGCACTCGGCTGATGCTGTTTGCAACGGATCTGTACTTTGTGCATCCTTATACGCAAACAAGAATTCATATTCGTGCGCCCCTTGGCGAGCAGGCTTTGGCAATTTTTGCACGCTTGGGCTGGCCACAAAGCGAAGAAAGTTATTAGGGTCTGTTTATCTTTGCGGTTTACTTTATGTTCAATCTAAACGCATTCTGATGAATTTAGCACTAACCTATAAGGCATAATTCATCCATGAAGCTTGGTTACATCGTGCATCCATGCACTCACCTCGCTAAGCTGCGAAGCATTGCTTCGGTCTTGCTCGCCTATGTACATAGCGAGCAACACAGAGCAGGATGCGTTTAGATGAACCCATAGGGCAGCGCTTGTAGCGCATTTCTACTGTGTTGTTACATGTTCATGTAGAATAACTACACCACACATGTGCCGCCTTGTATAAATACACTACAAACTGCTGCAGAAACAAACAACAAAGGTCAACAGACCCTATGTAAGGATCATCAATGGCAACCATAAGTATTTTTTACGGCAGTGTGTATGGCGCCGCCGAACGTCTTGCTGAAACCCTCAGTGCTCATATTAACGAGTTGGGCGGCAGTGCTAAGCTAGTAGATAACCCTCAGGTGGAAGATATCATTGCCGCCGAACAGATTTTGGTGGTTACTTCGACTACGGGACAGGGCGACTTGCCGGATAACATATTGCCACTGTATTTAAGCTTGCAAGAGCAGTTTCCGCTGCTCGGCGCTAAACCTTGTGCAGTGATTGCCCTCGGCGATAGCAGTTATGGTGAGACTTTTTGCGGTGGTGGACGCCAGTTTGAAGAGCTGCTTATTGAGCTACAGGGCAAGATCATCCAACCACGCCTGGATATAGATGCCATGGTTGATTTTGAGCCCGAGCCTGTGGCTCTGCCTTGGGTGGAGCGTTTGGTAGCGCAATCTTAAGCTGGTAATAAGCAACTCTTTAAGTTATAAAAAAAGCGCTCAATGAGCGCTTTTTTCGTCATACATTACCCGCGTTTTACATCGACAATCAGTTTGAGCTTTTGCCCTGGCTGCAGGTATTTTTTGCTGTCCAGTTTATTCCACTTTTGAATGTCGCTGACGCGCAGACCAAACTGCGAGGCGATACGCGAGAGGGAGTCACCGCGACGCACCTTGTAGGTGATGGTGCGGTTAACATTTTTAACGGCGCTGGAGTTGGCCGCCTGGCGAATTTTTAACTTTTGCCCCAGGCGCAGCACCGCATTGTCTTTAAGGCTATTCCAGGCTTTAAGCTGGGCTACTGTCACATCATATTCGCGACTGAGATCCCACAGGGTATCGCCGGATTTCACCGTATGGCTACGGGTGACACTTGCGCCCTTATTTACTGCCAAACGTACACGCTCGGGCAGGTGCGCTGCGCCCTTATCCGATAAAGGGATCATCAGGGTTTGCCCGACTCGGATATTGGTAGAGGATAAAGAGTTAAGGCTTTGAATCGCTTTAACATTGGTGTTGTGCTTGCGGGCAATCAAGGACAGGCTGTCGCCAGATCGCACTTCATACTGTTGCCAGCGAAGGCGGTCTTTTAGTTGCGCCGTGGCCAAACGCTGCTCGAAGCGCTCTATGCTATCAAGGGGTAGCAATAAATGGTGCGGCCCTTCGGGGTCACTGGCCCAACGATTGAACGCTGGGTTTAGGCGGTATAATTCGGACAAGGAAATGCCCGCCATTTCAGCGGCCAGCTCCAGATCGATTTGTGCACCGGCATCAACGCGGTCAACGACCTGGGCGTTGACGATTTTATTCCAACGTACACCAAATTCATCCTGACGTTTTAGCAAGTCTGCAAGGGCCAGTAACTTAGGCACATAGGCGGTGGTTTCTTTAGGTAGCTCTAAGGACCAGAAGTCGGTAGGTAAGTGTTTGCGACGGTTCTTTTTAATGGCGCGCATCACTCGGCCTTCACCCGAGTTATAGGCGGCGATGGCGTTAAGCCAATCGCCCTCAAGGGTTTTGTGCAAATATGACAGGTAATCTAGAGCCGCGCGAGTTGACTCGGGAATATCGCGACGACCGTCGTACCACCAGTTTTGCTTTAAACCAAAACGCTTGCCGGTTTGCGGCATAAATTGCCAGATACCACTGGCGCTGCGATGGGAGTAGCCATAGGGGTCAAAGGCACTTTCGACGATAGGCAGCAGAGCAATTTCGATGGGCATCTGTCGCTTTTCCACTTCTTCCACTATGTAGTAAAGATAAGGCTCGGCGCGTTTTGAAATGCGATCCAGATAGGCCTGATGGCGGGCATAATAATTACGCTCGGTCACCACAGGGCGATTTTGTGGTATGTCGATAGAGAGCTGGAAGCGAATGCGCTCCCAGACATCATCAAAAACGGGTACCGGCTCTTCGCTGTCGGCCTCAAGCTCTTGTCCATCATCGAGCAGATCCAAGGTGAGTGCTTCGCTGATTTCTTGTGGGCTGGCGCCATTATCCGGTAATTGCGCCACCGGGGTGGTTTCGGTTGCCGTACAGCCTGTTAATAGTGCCAACAACAATGCCAGCGAATAGGTGATCTTATTCATGAACCGTTAATTTTGGAAAAAACTGCGCGCATACTAGCAAAAAATGATGAGGGTAGACAAATTTTGCACAGTTTGCTGAGCTCGCAATGGCCTTAGAAGTTATCCTTCCAGGCGCGCAGAGCCGCAAACTTGCCCGCCGCATCGTCCTGTTGCGGGCGATATTGCGGGGGCAGGGCGCTCAGGGCTATTTCATCGGCACGCAAAAAGGGATTGATGCGTTTTTCCAGGCCTATGGTGCTTGGCAAGGTGTTGATATCCTGCGCACGCTTGGCCTCTACTTGACGCTGATAGGCTAAGACATCGGCATTATTGGGCTGACTGGCGGCAGCAAACTGCATATTGGCCTGCGTATATTCATGGGTGCAATAAACTTGTGTGTTGTCATCCAAGGCGCGAAAAACCTGCATAGATTGCCACATCTGCTCGGCGCTGCCTTCAAACAGGCGCCCACAGCCACCGCTAAACAGGGTGTCACCACAAAAAACCAGGCCGACTCCGATATAACAAATATGATCAAGCGTATGCCCCGGGGTGGTACGAACCTTAAAGTCGCATCCAAGTACGCTGAACGTATCGTCTTCGCCAAGCGCCACATCGACCTGGGTAAAGGGACTGTTTTTTGGCCCGTACACTGTGATGTGTGGATAGGCCTGTTTGAGTGCTTCCACACCTGTGGTGTGATCCCAGTGATGATGGGTAATAAGGATGGCGGCCAGAGTTTTACCTTGCTCTTTAAGGTAAGCAAAAACCGGCTCTGCAAGGCCTGGGTCGACGACCACGACCTCTTTATTATCGCTACCTTGTAGCGCCCAAATATAATTATCATTGTAGGCTTTTATTGCCTCTACTTGCACCATGGGTCATTGCTCTATATCGTTAACATATTCATTAGTATAACGAGCTAATTGTGTGAAACCAGCCCTGAGTTTGCAAAGACATCCGCCGCCCCATGCCTGGGGGCAGTTTCCCCATGGCGAGTATCTGCAAAGCGATATTGAACGCAAGATGCAGCCTTGGCTGGAGCGCATGTTTGGCTATCACCTGTTGAAAATAGGCGATCTCAGTGTGCAACTGGATACTTCTGCAAGCCCAATTAAGCACCAGGTTGGAGTGTCGGCGCGTGCCCCAAAGGCTGGGGTGATCGCCGAGGTGGATGAGCTGCCCTTTGCCGAGGGCAGTGTTGATGCCTGTGTATTAAGTCTGTGCCTGGAATACAACACAGATCCCCATCATATACTCAGGGAAGCCCATCGCACCCTGATAGCGGGTGGCTATATAGTTATTACCGGTTTTAATCCGCTTAGTTTCTGCGGCCTGGCCAGTTTGATGCCTTTTAGCCGAAAAAAACTCCCCTGGAGCGGTCGTTTCTTTACTCCCTCAAGGGTTAAAGACTGGCTGGATTTACTAGGGTTTGAATTGGTTGCCGAGGAGCGTTTTTTACACGCCTCTTTGGCGCGTGGCTCACGTTTATCCCGCTTTGCTCGCTGGCGCAGCTTTTGCCGTCATTATCTAAAACCCATGGGCAGTGTTTATATGCTGGTGGCGCGCAAAAGAGTGACACCTTTGACGCCAATCAAGCCCAAGTGGCAGGCTCGTCCAACCTTTAAACCTGCCATCAAGGGAGTGGAAGTGAGCCGCCAGCGGCGAACTAACAAAACCTTAAAGGACCAGCGCCCCTTGTAAATTAAAGGGCACGGCGATATCCATCAGTCTTGGCTTATTCAGGCTGGCATCTCGCAATTGGCGCTGGGCGATAAAATCCTCTTTGTGCTGTTGCAAATGCACATTTGCCTGGCGTTGCTCCGAGATAGTGCTGTGACAATCCAGGGCGCGCTCATTGGGCTGGTAATCATGACAAACCCAGACCTTGGTGTGCCCGGGTAGGGCCAGCAGGCGAGTGATGGAGTCATACAGCTGTGCAGCACTGCCATTAGGAAAATCGCAACGGGCGCTGCCGGAGTCCGGCATAAACAGGGTGTCGCCAATAAACACCTGATTATCGCAGTAAATGCTAATGCCATCGGGCGTGTGCCCCGGGGTGGCTATAACCTCAATATGCAACTCACCTAGATCTAAAATATCGCCGTCTTTCACATGCACATCGAATTGTGAGCCATCGGTGGCGCAGTCCAGTTGATAGATGGGTTTGAGGGTTTGTTGCACCTCAGTGATATGCTCGCTGACCACGATTTTCCCGTGACTGTGCTGGCGCAGATAGGCACAGGCGCTGAGGTGATCAGCATGAACATGGGTTTCAATGATCCACTTAAGCTGTATCTGATGCTTATTGATATAGGCCAGTAGCTTGTCGGCGTTGCCATAGCTAAGGGTATGCGACTCGCTGTTATAGTCGGCAACGGCGTCTATCACCGCCGCGACCTTAGTATGGGCGCAATAAAGAATGTAACTCAGGGTGTTACTGTCATCATGGAAAAAGGGAATGACCTTGAGTGACATAGCTATTCCAAAATTAGTTATAAGTTATATCCATTCGTTATATAGCATTCACACCCTTGAGTAAAGTTAGCCTCGGTCAACGGCGGCGGCATCTTTGGGACTAACCTTGGTAGCCCTCATCCACCAATAAATTATCGCTCATCGCCGCGTCACGTGCTAAATCATCAACGATTTCATTTTCATCATGGCCGCTGTGGCCCTTTACCCAGTGCCAGCTTATCTGATGTGCAGCACGAGCTGCATCAAGGCGTTGCCACAGGTCGATATTCTTTACCGGCTGTTTATTGGCGGTACGCCAGTTGCGCTTCTTCCAATTGTCTATCCAGCTTTCAATGCCTTGTTTTACGTATTGGCTGTCGGTGGTGATATCGACATGACAAGGGCGTTTAAGGGATTCCAGAGCGACAATGGCCGCAAGTAGCTCCATACGATTATTGGTGGTGTTCTTATAGCCCTGGCTGAGCGTCTTTTGATGTTCTCCGTAGCGTAATAACACGCCGTAGCCGCCCGGTCCGGGATTACCTAAACAGGAGCCGTCGGTATAAATTTCTACGCTTTTTTGCACGCTTTACCTTGTTATTATGTACAATGTCCGAAGCAGCAAAGATAGCAAATATGAGCGTAAACTGATATGGCGCAAAGACAAATAGTCCTGGATACTGAAACCACGGGGATCAACCCCAAAGACGGTCATCGCATTATAGAAATAGGCTGTGTGGAATTGGTTAATCGCCGCCTGACCGGCAATAACTTTCACGTTTATATCAACCCGCAACGGGGTATCGAAGACGAAGCCATTGATGTACACGGTATCACCACCGAGTTTCTAAAGGATAAGCCCTTGTACCATCAAGTGGCGGATGAGTTTCTTGACTATATTCGCGGTGCTGAACTTGTCATTCATAACGCGCCGTTCGACGTTGGCTTTATGGATCATGAATTTGCCCTGCTTAATCGCGGCCTGCCAAAAACCGCGGATGTCTGTGAGGTCCTCGACACTCTAGTTATGGCCCGAAATATGCATCCGGGTCAAAAGAACAGCTTGGATGCCTTATGTCGTCGCTATGATATAGATAACTCAAAGCGAACTCTGCACGGCGCTTTGCTGGATGCCGAGATCTTGGCCGATGTTTACCTGGCCATGACCGGGGGGCAAAAAAAGCTGAATCTAGCGCAAAATAACGAACAACAAGACAGCGCAAACAGCGGCGGTATTATCCGCCTATCGAGCGAACGAGCCCCGCTGAGAGTGATAAGCGCCAGCGAAGCTGAGTTGGCCGAGCATGAAGAGCGTTTGGACTTGGTCGCCAAAGAGGGTGGCAGCTGTTTATGGCGTGGTGAGTAAAAACCTGGCTTTTACAACAGGGAGATAATATGACCAGCATGATAACGCGTCTTTTTTGTCTATTGACTGCTGTCACAATGTTAGGCGTGAGTACGCATGCCAGCGAGCAAGAAAAACTGACTTTGCTAGCCGAAGGCAATGAGTTGCCTTTGCTGAATAACCGCTTTCGCATCGATCATGAAATTGACAAAATAACCCTGCTTTTTTTCCGTCGCCCCGGCTCTCCCGCTGTAGTCTTGATACGCCCCGATGGCAGTAAATTGTATGCCCCGCACGCACTGAATGACGATCAGCTGCAATGGCATGATGAACGCGGTTATGATTTGATTGAGCTGCGCAATCCTATGCCTGGCCCTTGGCAGGTGGTAGGCCAAATCCTTCCACAAAGCCGGATCATGGTGCTCGGCGATATCTCCTTAGAAGTGGATGCCTTGCCGCCGTTATTGTTTCGTGGTGAAATAATAAAACTGACTGGGCGCGTGCTCAACGATGGTGAGCATGTGGAAGTGGGGCATTTCCAACAGGTGATTAACCTGCAGGTGGACTTTGTCAGCACCAACAACAACGAATTCACCAACTTTGGTGCTGGCACTGAGCATGTGGCCTATTTTAAAGACGATGGTCGCGGCTTTGATGAGCGCCCCGGTGATGCTATTTTTACCGGAGAATTCCGTCTTGATTTTGCACCTGGGCAGTGGCGCCCGGAAATCGCCTTAACCACGCCGCTTATTCAGCGCAAGGTGGTGCAAGAGCCCGTGGTGGTCAAGGAGCCGCCATTAACCTATGAATTGATTAAAGGAGAAAACGATGCCGATCATGAGCTGGTATTTCGCCTTGACCCTGAATTGGTGCAGCCACAGTCGGTGTTACTGCAAGGGCGCATTTTCTACCCCAATAATGATGAGCAAGTCTTTTCCTTACCTGCGAGTGCTTTGGCCGAGCGTCGCTTAAAAATCAGTAATTATGACCGCGGCCGCTATGAAGTGGAGGTGGAAATGTTTGCCACCAACATCAATGGCCGCGAGTTTATGGCTTACTTGCCTAAGCATGAGTTTGTGATCACCCAGCCCATAGAGCGGCTTGTCGAGAGCCAAGCGACAACGCCAAACTCAGAAGCAGATATGCAAAGGGCAAATTTAGCTCTTGATGAGCAAGACAGCCTAATGACCCAAGAGCAAAGTAAGGGCTCGCAAAGTCTGTTAGAAAATATTCAGCTGGTGGTGTTGGCTAATCTGGTTATTTTGTTTATTGGCGCCGTGCTGATCCGTGTTTTCCTGTTGAAAAAGCCCTTAGTGCCAGGTGCTAATTTGCTGTTTTGGCGTAAAAAACAACAAGGCCAGTTAAATGCTTCACAAGTAAACTTAGGTAAAAATGGCTCAAAAAGTGATAAATCAGGTGAAATTTTAAACCTTTCGCTGTCGGATGACTAAAAAAGCCTTAAAATTTCAAAAAAACTGTTGACTCACCAAGGGGTGATTCGTATCATTCACGCCGCTGTCCGGGCAGAGTCCTGAACAGTTTGGATAACGCGGAGTGGTAGTTCAGTTGGTTAGAATACCGGCCTGTCACGCCGGGGGTCGCGGGTTCGAGTCCCGTCCACTCCGCCAATTATCCCAGTTTGCTTACTCTGTGGAGTGGTAGTTCAGTTGGTTAGAATACCGGCCTGTCACGCCGGGGGTCGCGGGTTCGAGTCCCGTCCACTCCGCCAGTTAAGCAAACACAATATTCCTTCGCGGAGTGGTAGTTCAGTTGGTTAGAATACCGGCCTGTCACGCCGGGGGTCGCGGGTTCGAGTCCCGTCCACTCCGCCACAAGGAATAATTAAAGAATATAGATACTGCGGAGTGGTAGTTCAGTTGGTTAGAATACCGGCCTGTCACGCCGGGGGTCGCGGGTTCGAGTCCCGTCCACTCCGCCATTTTATATCTCTTTAGTACATGCAATTCAGCGCTTCTGCGGAGTGGTAGTTCAGTTGGTTAGAATACCGGCCTGTCACGCCGGGGGTCGCGGGTTCGAGTCCCGTCCACTCCGCCATTTAGCCTGAAAACATGTACAGCATCATTACTGCGGAGTGGTAGTTCAGTTGGTTAGAATACCGGCCTGTCACGCCGGGGGTCGCGGGTTCGAGTCCCGTCCACTCCGCCATTTAATGATGTACAATGCATACCACTGCGGAGTGGTAGTTCAGTTGGTTAGAATACCGGCCTGTCACGCCGGGGGTCGCGGGTTCGAGTCCCGTCCACTCCGCCATTTGCTTCTCCCCTTAAGCAAATTTCTCCCTTGAAACTCTCTTAAAAGTCCCAATTATTTATTGCCTTTATTTAATAAAAATCCAGGCAAAAAAATAGCCGGTGTTTAAACCAGCTATTTATGTTTTGGCTTTATCTGCCATTCTTATTCGCCTTTTAAGTATTTATCCAAGAAGCGAACATAGGCGTTGGATGCGGCAATGCGGTTTTCCCGTTTGCTAAAACCATGGC
The DNA here is from genome assembly GCF_038739665.1 of Pseudoalteromonas qingdaonensis. Classification (NCBI taxonomy): domain Bacteria; kingdom Pseudomonadati; phylum Pseudomonadota; class Gammaproteobacteria; order Alteromonadales; family Pseudoalteromonadaceae; genus Pseudoalteromonas; species Pseudoalteromonas qingdaonensis. The sequence goes on from NZ_JBCGCU010000003.1 coordinate 79,986, forward strand.
CCTCGTCATCGAACAGCACATATTCAACCGGGACATTATTCGCTTTCACCGCCGCTACCAGTTCATCACTTTCCACTTGCAACACCCGAGGGTCGTTAGTGCCTTGTACTACCAGCAGAGGCTTGGTGATGTTTTTGGCGTGGAACAAGGGCGAGATGCGACGGTGACGTGCTTCATCCGTGGCCGGATCGCCCATTTCGTCATACAGCGACTTTTTAAAGCTTTCCCACCAAGGCGGGATGGAGGTGAGGGTGCGCACCCAGTTGGTTACGCCGAAGATATTAATACCCACCTCGAATTCTTCCGGGGTGAAGGTCAGTGCCGCCGCCGTCATATAGCCGCCGTAGCTGCCGCCCATAATGCCTATTTTGTCGCCATCGACCCAATCAAGAGTCTGCAGGTGCTTTTTGCCATAGATGATGTCTTGCAGGTCGTCTTCGCCATGCTTTTTATCATCAAGGTGGAAGAAGGTTTTGCCATAGCCCGAGCTGCCGCGGTTGTTGACCGCAAATATGGCATAGCCATGATTAACCAAGTGCTGCTGCATGGCGCTGTAGCCGGTGCGGCTTTGTCCACCTGGGCCGCCATGCACCCAAATAAGCGCGGGCACCTTATTGGTAGCCGATGCCTGTTTAGGCTTGTAGAGCACTCCAGGTATGGTTAAGCCATCGAAGCTCTTAAAGCGCACAATTTCACTGTTAACCAAGTTGTTTTCGTCTATTTGCTTACTTAGGGTGCTGGTCAGACGCTGCGCCGTATCGCTGCCGATCTCCCAGTGATAGAGATTACGTGGGCTGGTATCCGAGCTGAGATAAAATGACATAAAGCGCTCGTCATGACTGAACTCAACACCACTAAGGGTGCCCTTGGGAAGCGAGCTGGGCAGGGTTAACTGCTTATTGGTGCTGGTATCGAAGATGCTGATCTCGGTGCTGGCATCGGCATTGACGCCGCTAACCATATAGCGGCCGGTTTCGGAAAAACGCAGAAAACTGATGTCCCAGTCTGCTTTTAGCGCCAGGCTGTGCTCATTGGTGGCTAAATCATAACGCCAGAGCTGGCGAAACTCACCCCTGGCATCGGTGGCATAGTACAGCGACTGGCCATCGACACTAAAACCCCAGGCATTGTAATTGGCTGGGTCGTCATGGGCGCTGAGTAAGCTTGGTTTGGCACTGCGTTTACGGGTGTCGAGCAGGTAAAAATCGCTGTCGCGGTTGCTGTTGGTTTTATTTAAGGCGATAAAGCGGCCATCCGGGCTGACGGCGGCCACATTAAAGCCTAGCTCGTTCTTATAAATCAGCTCGTTGTCATAGGTTTTGGCATCGTACTTGTACAAGTCCATAAACTTAGGATCGCGTTTATTGCTTAAGACATAGAAGCTGGCGTCGTCCTTACTGAAGCCGGCAAATCCGGCGCGGGTTTGCTCGCCGGGTGTCAGATCTCTGATGGTGCCATCGAGTTCGCGCACAAAAAGGTGGTGTAGCTCGTTACCGCCGTTATCGCGGCTAAACAAGATACGGTCATCCTTGGGAAAGTAGCCAACGCTGTAGGTGCTGTCCTGTGCATCTGTGATCTGGGTACGACTGCCGTCACTGACTTTGACCTCATACAGGTTGTAAATACCCGTTTCATCGCTGCTCAGCAGCAGCTTGTTACCGCTGTGGTTAAAGCTGTTGCCGCTCAGGCTGATGGTGTCGAAAAAGGTTTCCGCGCTATAAGTAGGGATAGTTGCAACACTTGTTGCCACGGGGGCGGTAGCAGGAGCTGATGCTTGACTTTGAGCAGTTCTGGAAGTGTTTGATTGGCAACCGCTTAAGGCTAGGGTTAACGCGGCAGCCAAACTGGTCGCGACTAGGGCTTTTGACATGCTTCTCGTCCTTAGAGTTGTTGTTATAGCTTTTTGTAGCGTTAATAGTGTTTGCCCTGGCAGGCGTAAATGCAAGAAAAGTGTGGAATTTATAGTCAGAAAAATTTAACGGGTATAAAAAAAGCCGGCTGGGCCGGCTTTTTAGAAGAGGAGTCAGGAAGCTTTACGCTACCGATGCCTTTTTACTTGTTTGTTTGCGTGCCGCCTTACCGGCAAGCAGGTCTTCAGGGTCGAAGTCGTCGACATTGATCACTTTAAGACGCTGCTTTTCGACATCACGCAGACGCTGTGCTTCATCTTCTGTTAGCACACCGGCTTTGAGGCCTTGCTCGGCAATTTTATCGAGCTGCATAAAGGCCAGTTTCTTACCTGTAGCGCGACATACTTTGTCGAACAGTGGCTCGACGGCAAGAATATCACGTAGCGCTTTTTCCTGATTACCTAACAGGCTGTTTGGCCCTTCGCTCAAGAAAATATGCTGTGCCAAACGTGTACGAGTTTCGTTCGGCGTTTGCAATAGCTGGGCAATAAGCTGCTCCTGCTTGTCGGTTGGCTTGCGCACTGGGCGGCCCCAAGGGAAGAGTACCACCTTAAGCAATCCGCGAAGTGGTGCCGATGGCATATTGTTGATCAGATCCGCCAGGGCGCGTTGACAACGATACAGATACTCTTGGCAAGCCCAACGTACCAAAGGTAAGTCTTCCTTACGGCGACCTTCATCGTCATAGCGTTTTAGCGTTGCCGATACCAAGTATAGGTAGCTGAGCATATCGCCAAGGCGCGCAGAAATACGCTCCTTACGCTTTAATGAGCCGCCAAATACCGCCATACAGATATCAGACATAAGCGCCAGTGAAGCACTGAAGCGCGCTGCATCGCGATAAAACTCAGCAGTTTCATCTTTAAAGGGCACCGAAGTAAAGCGGGCACCGGTGAAGGCCAGCCATTTGGTACGTACCAGGTTAGAAATGGTGTAGCCGATATGGCCCATTAGCGCGTTATCGAACACATCCAGGGCTTCTTTACTGTCTTCTATGGTGGTGGCGTTAAGCTCGGTCAACACGAACGGATGACAGCGGATCGCACCCTGACCATAGATGATCATATTACGGGTAAGGATATTGGCACCTTCCACCGTGATGGCAATAGGCGCGCCCTGGTAACCGCGGCCCAGGTAGTTATTTGGACCTAAGCAGATACCCTTACCGCCGTGTACATCCATGGCGTGCATGGTCGACTCGCGCATTTGCTCGGTCAGGTGATATTTAAGGATGGCGGAAACCACAGAGGGTTTCTCACCCAAGTCCACGGCGCCGGTAGACATAGTTACCGCCGCGTCACAGGCATAGGCGTAACCGCCCAATTTTGCCATGGCCTCTTCAACCCCTTCCATTTTACCTATGGGCAAACGGAACTGGCGGCGAATACGGCTGTAGGAGCCAGTTGCCAGAGCCAACGACTTTATGCCGCCTGCTGAGTTAGAAGGCAGGGTAATAGCGCGGCCTACGGATAAGCATTCAACCAGCATACGCCAGCCCTGACCGGCCATTTTTGGGCCACCGATAATGTAATCTAGGGGCACGAATACGTCTTTACCCTGAGTTGGACCGTTTTGGAACGGCACATTCAGCGGGAAGTGACGACGGCCGATTTCCACGCCTTCCATATCGGTTGGGATCAGCGCACAGGTAATGCCCAGCTCTTTTGTATCGCCAAGCAGGCCATCGGGGTCTTGCATTTTAAAGGCCAGGCCAAGGACGGTAGCAACCGGTGCCAAGGTGATATAGCGCTTATTCCAGGTCAGGCGAATACCCGTTACTTCTTCGCCATTAAATTCACCCTTACACACCACACCATAATCAGGAATGGCACTGGCATCTGAGCCGGCTTCCGGTGAGGTTAGTGCAAAGCAGGGGATCTCTTCACCGCGGGCTAGTCGCGGTAGATAATGATCTTTTTGCTCTTTAGTACCATAGTGTTGCAGTAATTCGCCCGGGCCTAATGAGTTAGGCACGCCTACTATAGAAGAGAGCAGGGTCGATTTACTGGTGAGTTTTTGCAGTACACATGATTGAGCATAAGCAGAAAATTCCAGGCCACCATATTCTTTTTTGATGATCATGGCGAAGAACTTGTTGTCTTTCAGGTATTGCCACACCTCAGGCGGCAGATCTGTCAATTCATGGGTTGCTTCCCAATCGTTGAACATGCCGCATACCTCTTCCACAGGGCCGTTTAGGAAGGCCTGCTCTTCGGCGCTGAGTTTAGGGGCTGGATATTGGTGGAGCTTTTTCCAGTTTGGATTACCACAGAAAAGATCTGCTTCCCACCAGGTGGTACCTGCGTCGATGGCCGACTTTTCGGTCTCTGACATGGTGGGGGTGACTTTTTTAAAGGCCTTAAACAGCGGCTGAGTGATATATTCTTGGCGAATTGTGGTAACCGATAGAGGCACCGCAATAACCAAGAATAATAGCCAGCTGATAAAACCAAAGGCGCCGGCAAAGGTGCCGATAAGCATGGTCGCAGCGGCCAAGCCCAGGCAGGTGTTGTAACTGGCTCTGTGGTAGCTGGCGTAAGACAGCACCGCAATAAGCGCGAGTAAAAATAGGAGTGTCATAATCTTATTCCTTGTTAGAGGTCTGACCACTACCGAGTAGATTAGCGTTACTCTATGGGGGTTGCAAGTCCTGTATTTAATTATAGGGCTGTGATATGAATTTTATTAGTACCTGACTCGCTAGCGGCGAGTACTTTCTTATATACCCTTAGTACTTTTGTTCATTAGGAGCTTATGTGTGCGAATTGCTTGGCATGTCGGCCAATGTCCCCACCGATATTTGTTTTAGTTTTACCGGCTTATTAGAGCGCGGCGGTAACACCGGCCCGCATACGGATGGCTGGGGCATTACCTTTTATGAGGGTAAGGGGTGTCGCTCATTTAAAGACCCTTTACCTAGCGCCGAGTCGGAAATTGCTAAGCTGGTGCGTGCTTATCCCATTAAAAGTAAATCTGTGATAAGCCATATTCGTCAAGCCAATCGCGGTCGAACCTGTTTGGAGAATACCCATCCTTTTACCCGTGAGTTGTGGGGCAAGGAAATTACTTATGCCCATAATGGCCAGTTATCCAATTACAATGACCTTAAGCCGAGCTATTACCAGCCGGTAGGTAACACAGATAGTGAGTTGGCGTTTTGTTGGTTACTTGATCAAATTCGCGAAAAGTATCCAAAGCGCCCCTCGAATATGGCCCCCGTATTTCGCTACGCGGCTAAATTAGCGCATCATTTGCGTGAGAAAGGGGTGTTTAATATGTTGTTGACAGATGGCGTCTATGTGCTGGCGTATTGCACCAATAATTTGCACTGGATCACCCGTCGTGCACCCTTTGGCAAGGCAACCTTGATCGACACCGAATTGGTGGTGAATTTTCAAGAAGAAACCACCCCCAACGATATAGTCACAGTGATAGCGACGCGGCCACTCACTAATGACGAGTGCTGGCATAAAATGGAGCCGGGTGAGTTCGCTTTATTTAAGCTTGGGGAAAAGATTTAAGACTAGTCTCTTGCGGCGCTGAATTTATTGGCGCCGTAGTGTTATGAGTTTGACTCTTTGACGCGCAACTCCAAGTCGCGTTTGACAATTTCTAAAGCGCTTAGGGCCAGGTGCGGGTCTATATTATGTTGCTCCAGCAGCATGATCAGATCGACTGCCAGTTTGACGTCATCCGGGGCTTTATCTAGGGGCTTGCCTGAATTCTCCATGGTTTCCTCGTTTTGCTATTAAACCGCGAGCCACTTCAATGGCTGCCTGTACCTGCAACCGCATGTGGGCGGCTTCTTCTGCAGACAAATAAAACAACATATCGACATCGGAGCGGATATAACGTGATGGCAGTTGATTTAAAGCGGTGCAGCTAAGATCGGCCAAGGTATCTTCATCATAGTTTTGCTGCAACTGCTGCTGTGCCATTTCTTCAACTACGAGTTTTTCATAGTAATTATGAACATCGTCATGTAACTTCATGAATTCTATGCTCTAATCTAATTGATACCCAATTATCATAGCGCACCAGAAACAGCTGTCCAGCAAATACCTTTTGCCTTGCGGGGGTTATTTCTGGTAGTTATGGTAGGCGCTTAGCAACAACTGCCAATGCACATCCACCACCCGCTCCAAGTTACGTTGATAACCACCGCCGAGGGCGCAGCATAATGGAATGTTTTTTTCTTTCGCCATGGTCATCACTAGGGTATCGCGCTGGCGAACCGCTTCAAGGGATAGGGACAGGGAGCCAAGTTCATCCTCGGCCACCACATCGGCTCCGGCGTTATACAGGATTATATCTGGTTGATGCAGGCGCAGTACCAGATTAAGCGCCGTTTTCAGGGTTTCAAGATAAAGGGCATCATCGCAGCCCATCGGCAGCGGGAAATCATAATCCGAGCTTTGCTTAAGGCGGGGAAAGTTCTGCTCGCCATGTAAAGAGAGGGTGATGATATCCGCATCATCGCCGAGAATGCTGGCGCTGCCATCGCCCTGATGGACATCCAAATCAAGCAGTAACACGGTATCTACACGCCCTTGCTGTATCAGCTCGCGGGCGGCGATGGCGAAGTCGTTAAAGATACAGTAGCCACTGCCATGGTCGGCAAAGGCATGATGATAACCACCGGCCAGGTTTACCGCTATGCCGTGCTCCAGCGCGCAATAGGCGGCGCCCAGAGAATTGCCCACAGACTGTAAGGTGCGTGCTACTAAGGCCTCGCTGTGAGGGAAGCCTATGCGTTTTTGGGCGCTGGCGGGCAAGGTGCCGCCGATAAAGTCATCTATATATTCTGCTGTGTGAGCCCGAGCTAGCTGCGCTAGTGTGGCAGGCTCGGCACACTGTAATTGCACAGCTTTACCAAGCTCAGGATCTGCAAGCAAGCGCTCGTGTAGCAGGTGGTATTTATTGATAGGAAAGCGATGGTGCGCCGGTAAGGGCAGTGCCGAATACAGGGGATGATAAAAGACATTCATCGCGCTTGCTGTTTTTCCGCGTATTGAATGCGCTCTTCACAGGCCCCTATGGCTTTACGACAGCGTCCCAAACGGGCGTGTAATGCCAGTATTTCTTTATTTAACTGACCTGCTTGCTCACCCTGTGCCTTGTGTAACAGCTGCTGACGTTCGCTTATCATCAGCTCTAAGCGGCGCTCAAACTCATGGTTTTTGGCCAGCTCCTGATAGAGCTCACTGGTGGGCTGAATGAGCTGCTGCACCGCCTTTTGGTATTTTCTCGCCCTGCTACTTGGGGTATTTTCCTTTTCCCAAACCGGGGTGGCCTTTAATACTTTGACTATGGCTTCTATCTGCTCGCTGAGCTGGGTCAGGGCAAAGCGGTACTGGTGGCGCGCCGCTTGTAGCTCGCTGCGCCCAAGTCGCTCTAACTGTTGTTCGACTTCATCCACATAGTCGAGTAACTGCATGCTGCGGGTATTAAACACCGAACGCTCAAACAGGGCGTGCTGGTTCTGCATATAGCGGTTTTTGGCAAACCACTTGGCCTTATCGAATTGGTCTGCATCATGGCGCAAACGCTGCACCTGCTGCTTTAATCTACTCAGGGCATCGGCGCGCGCCATTAGAGATAGGCCTCATAAACAAGTTTTAGTGCCAGCAGGATCACCACGGTATTAAATACCGGGCGGATCACCTTAGAGCCAAAGCGAATGGCCGAGTGGGCACCCAGCCAGGCGCCGAACATTAAAAACAGTCCCATGGTAATGCCGAGGATAAAATTCACATGACCCAGGGCAACAAAGGTGATCAGGGATATAAAGTTGCTGACAAAATTCATCGAGCGCGCCAGGCCGCAGTTCAGCAATAGGTTCATCTTGTATAAAACACTGTTGCTGGCGGTCCAGAAGGTGCCTGTGCCCGGGCCGGCGATGCCGTCAAAAAAGCCCAGCGCCAAGCCTTGCAACCATTGCTTCACGCGCAGAATGGGAGTGAGAATGGGCAGTTTATCGCTTTGCTCGGGACTGAGTTTGCCAAATAAAGAATAAATGGCCACCAGGATGATCACCACGGGGATCAGTTTATTTAAAAATTCGATGCTGAGACGGTCAACGATCAAGGTGCCTATGGCCGCACCAATGGCGGTGGCGACAATTGAGCCGGCCCAAAAAGCCGGGTCGAATAAGCGCTTACGGTAATAGGTGACGCTGGCGGTCAGGGAGCCGAAGCTGGCAGCCAACTTGTTGGTGCCTAAGGTTAAATGAGGCGGCAGGCCAGCGGTTAAAAGTGCCGGCACAGTGAGCATGCCACCACCGCCGGCAATGGCATCGATAAAACCAGCGGCCAGTGCCACGGCGCACAGTATGGCCCAGGTAGAAGGGTCGATCGCTAATTCAAACATGATCAGTCAATTTGTCTTTTAAATGGCGGCAAGGTATCAAGCATCGCCTTACCATATCTTTTGCTGACTAAGCGCCTGTCGTAGATAGTAATGCGACCGCTATCGCGTTCTTTGCGCAGTAGTCTACCACAGCTTTGTACTAATTTCTTAGCCGCATCGGGCACGGTAATGGATAAAAACGGGTTGCCTCCCTTGCTTTGTACAAACTCGGCTTGAGCTTCTTCAATGGGTGAGGTAGGCACCGCAAAGGGGATCTTGGTGATCACCAGGTTAGTAAGGTAATCGCCAGGTAAATCAAGACCTTCCGATAGGCTTTGGGTACCAAATAAAATACTGCCCTGGCCATCATCAATGCGTTTCTTATGACGGCGCACTAGGGCGTCCCGAGATATTTCTCCTTGCATTAATATGTCCCAGCCTTGTTTGCGCAGACGCTCGGCCACATGCTGCATTTGCCAGTAGGAGGCGAACAGCACTAGGTTAGCCTGTTTCTTTTCTAAACTCTGGGGCAAGGCTTTGACTAGATAGTCACTAAAGGCTTTATCCGTGGGTTCACATTCGGTTTTTGGAATATGTAACAGGGCTTGCTGCGGGTAATCAAAGGGTGAAGGCACCTTGATAAACTTAACACCTGGCTCGCCACGCAGGCCGCTTTCATGGGCAAAATGTTCAAACGAACCAAGAGCCGTGAGTGTGGCCGAGCAGAGCACGGCGCCGGCACATTCTCGCCATAATTTGTCTTTAAGATAAAAACCCACTTCGATAGGGCAGTCGCTGAGCAGGTAATCATGGTGATTTTTGTACTCCATGCGCTTTATCCAGCGGGCATGAGGCACGCTTTCACTGTGTTTGCTGTAGCTTGACCAAAGTTTATACAGGGTTTCTAAACGGGCGATGTATTGGCCGCTTTCGGCCAGCAAGGGCTCGGCGATAAAGCCCTTCACATCACCATCGTTAACATCACTGCTGAGCGCTTCGTGCATTTTATTCAGGGTGCGTAGCGCGATTTTTGCAGCCTCGCCTATGTCCTGTGCCTGCTGTGTAAGTTGCTCTGGTAAAAGGCCATGGGCGAAGCGATAGGTATGGTCTTCATTGTATTCATAGGCGGCGCTATCGAGCATGGTCAACACGGCTTTATGGCCACGGCCGATATCATCGACGGCATCGTTTAGCTTAAATTGGCTGCCTGCGGCACTGGCACTGAAAATGGTTTGTGCCATTTTGCCGCTGAACTTAAGTAATTTCTCCAGCCAATCCTGGGTACCCTTGATGGTCGCCGCGGCGGAGGAAAAATCTCGGGTAATATGGGCGAGGTGATGCGCCTCGTCTATCACATAAATGCAGTTTTCCGGCTCGGGCAAAATAACCCCGCCGCCAAGGTCTAGGTCTGCCAGTAACAAACTATGGTTGGCAATCAGTACATCCATTTGCGCAATTTTATTGCGCGCCAGATGGAAGGGGCAGGTTTGGTGTGCCTTCATTTGCCGTTGGCAGGAATGCTTATCACCGCTGATCAACCCCCAGACTCTATCCGGTATTACATCGGCCCAAGAGTCTCTGTCGCCCTGCCATTTCTTATTGCTATAGGCCTGATGCAATTGCTTCAGGCATTTTTGCTCCATCTCACTGAGCGGCGAGCTGAGTGTGGGCATCAATGCCATTTGCTGTTCATCGCCGTTGACGGCATTTTCCAGCTTGTGGGCGCAGATATAACGGCCTCGTCCTTTAACCAGATCATAGCTAAAGCTCAAGCCGCTGTGCTCGGCAAAAAATGGCAGCTCTTTATAGATAAGTTGCTCTTGCAATGCGACCGTTGCGGTGGAAATAACTAACTTCTTATTTGCTTTTAGGGCGATGGGCAGAGCACCCAAACAATAAGCCAAAGATTTACCCGTGCCCGTGCCCGCTTCGATAACGCAGATGCGTTGCTTTTTGTCATACTCACCGGCCAGGGTTTTGGCTATTTCCGCCACCAGGTAGTTTTGGCTCGGCCTGGGTCGATAATCCTCAAGGCTGGTAGCGATCCGCTGATGAGCGGTACGTATGGTCTTTTTAAGCGGATCACAGAGCATGATTTAACTTATGTATATATTTACAGTGCTGATATTCTAGGGGGACTAGAAGAAAGACTCAAGGATTAGTCAACCAGAGTCTACTACTTGGCATCTTTAGCTGCTGTAATTATGGCGCTGCTTGGTTACACTGGTGCCATATCTGAAGTTTGAGTGAACCCGCCTTGTCTACGCCTAACCCTGCCACCGCCGGTTTTATCCTTTCCATGCAAACGCAGCAGCGCCGCCATGGTATTTATTATGTTGCCTGGCTGGCTACCGAGCGTGGTCCGGTTAAGGTCATATCGACGGCGCAAAAGGCGGTGTTTTTTATCGCGCAAAAAAATAGTGCGAGCGCCGAGCGTATCCTCTCATCTCTTTCAGGCCAGTATCAGCAACGTACTCTGACGCTTAAAACATTTGCGGGTGAGCCAGTCTGTGCGCTTTATTTTTCTTCTCTGCAAGATTATTACCAGAGCAGAGAGTTACTGCGTGAGCAGGGTATCGAACTCTATGAGGATGATATCCGTCCGCAAGAACAATTCTTAATGGAGCGCTTTATTCGCGGTGGCGTTTGGGTGCAAGGCGAAGCGTCCGGCGGTGATAACAGTCTAATTCGTAACGCCCGCTTTAAAGCTAATGATGGCTTTCGCCCCAAGCTCTCCATGTTGTCGCTAGACTTGGAGTGCAGTCCCGAGGGCATTTTATACAGTGTGGCCTTGGTGAGTGAGCACAGCCGCCAGGTGTTTATGATAGGCACAAGCCCCAGCGCAGGCTCAGAGCAACCTTGGCTTGAATATGTAGAGGACGAAGCTGCGCTTCTATATGCGCTTATTGAGCAAATTAAAAATTTAGATCCGGACTTAATTATCGGCTGGAATGTGGCTGACTTTGATATGCAGCTTTTGTGTTTTCGTGCCCAGCAATTGGGTATTGAGCTCACCCTGGGACGCGATAGCGAAGCTGTGATCTGGCGCGGTGGTCAGGTTAATAAGCTAATAGTACCGGGGCGGGTGGTCCTCGATGGCATTGATATGTTAAAAAATGCCACCTACCACTTTAACAGTTACAGCCTGGATAATGTCGCCGCCGAGGTGCTCGGCGAGTGTAAATTGCTGGAGCAGGGGGATAAGCTCGGCGCCATACAGCGTCTTTTCCATCAGGATAAACTTAAGTTAGCCGAATACAACCTTAAAGACAGTGAGTTGGTACTGGCGATATTCAATAAGCTGGAGCTGTGCGAATTTGCCGTAGCTCGTGCTCAGCTTACCGGTTTACCACTTGAGCGCTTAGGAGGCTCGGTGGCGGCATTTACCAACCTGTATCTTCCCCATTTGCATCGTAGTGGCTATGTCGCCCCGAACTTGGGCGATCATGGCCTGAGCTTTGATAGCCCCGGGGGCTATGTGATGGACTCCACACCAGGGCTTTACGTTAACGTTGCCGTGCTCGATTTTAAAAGTCTGTATCCGAGCATTATTCGCACCTTTTGTATCGACCCCATGGCGCTTATCCTGGGTTTGCAGCAGCCGCAAGACAGTGTGCCGGGGTTTAATCATGCTTATTTCTCTCGCACCGAGCATCACCTGCCGCTATTAGTATCCAATTTGGCCGAGGCGCGTCAACGGGCAAAAAATGATGGCGATCACCATTTGCAGCAGGCGATCAAGATTATTATGAATAGTCTCTATGGCGTGCTCGGTTCAAAGGGCTGTCGCTTTTATGATCCCAGGTTATCAAGCTCTATCACCTTGCGCGGCCATGAAATTATGCAAACCACCAAAATGTGGCTTGAGGAATTGGGTGTTACCGTTATTTACGGTGACACGGATTCGACCTTTGTGGCCCTGCCTAGGGAACTGGATGAAGCGCAAAGTCATCACGTTGCAGCGGACTTGGTGGCAAAAATTAATCAAAAATGGCGTGCTAGATTAAAAAATAACCTAAAGTTAACCAGTTATCTCGAGTTAGAGTATGAGAGCTTGTATAGGCCATTTTTTATGCCAAAAGCTCGTCATAAGGATATTGGCAGCAAAAAGCGTTATGCGGGTTTGTTAGCACAAGCAGATTATCGTCTGGTGTTTAAAGGAATGGAGTCGGTACGTAGCGACTGGACGCAGTTCGCCCGGGATTTTCAACAAGACTTATTTAAAGCATTATTTACAGGCGGCGACCTGCAACAGGTGGTTGCAGAGTATCTAGATAAGCTGCACCACTGCGATGATGTGAAACTCCTTACCTATAGCAAACGTTTGGGTAAAGACCCTGATCACTATACAAAAGCTATCCCTCCTCATGTGCGCGCCGCGCGGGGATCCGATAAAGGATTCAGTAAGGGTGACTGGGTGCATTATGTTATAACCCTCTCGGGGCCAAAGCTGCTGCCGACCACGCAACCGCTGGACTTAGACCACTATTTAGAAAAGCAATTACGGCCCATTATTGATGACCTTCAGGGCCTTGGAATTAACATTAATTACGGCCACTCAGGCAAACAATTTCCACTGCTGTAACAAAATAATTTATAACGATTACATTTATATAATTGAATGTTTATATTGTTGTTTTTAAAGGTTAATTTTATAGCTGATTCTAATCTTTTGTTTATTTAACGTTTTTTTTTATGCTTTTGTTGTTAATTTGCTGTTGACCGGTATTTCTTAAATTGTTTAGTATCTCCTTAGGAAGTGTATTTTGTTACATTTCATTTAGAGTTGTTCACAACAAAAAAATAATTAGTCACACCTCTGTGTGGCCCAGGGAGAATCCAATGTTAAACAGCAAAATTGCAAAATCAGTGCGCTTAGCGCTAGTTTTTGGCGCTGCTTCAACTGCTGGTATTTCAGCAACGGCTATGGCCGCTGAAGAAAGCGCAGACGAAGTAGAGCGTATCGAAGTTACTGGTTCACGTATCAAACAAGTTGATATGGAAACAGCTGCACCAGTTACAGTTATCACTGCAGCAGACATCCAGCTTTCTGGTGAAGCCAGCGTTGCTGACGTACTAAATAACTCTTCTGTAAACAGCTTCGGTTCATGGCGTGGTATGTCTGGTTACGGTTCAGGTGGGGCTGCTACTTCTAACGTAAACATGCGTGGTCTTGGTGCTAACTACACGCTAGTACTTCTTGATGGCCGTCGTATGCCTGGTACTAGTTCAAGCTCAGGTGCCGCTGCCGATACTTCACGTATCCCTATGGCTATCGTAGAGCGCATCGAAATTCTTCGTAACGGTGCTTCTGCGGTATACGGTTCTGACGCGGTTGCTGGTGTAATCAACATCATCACCAAGAAAGACTTCAACGGTGTTAGCCTTACATATGATACTGAACTTCCTTCAATAGACGGTGGTGACACTAACCGTTTCTCTGTTAGCAGCGGCTTCGCGACTGACAAGGGTAACATCACTCTTACTTATGAGCACTCGAAAGCGGATGCAGTATTTGACCGTGATATCTGGGAACTAGACTCTCCTGACTACGGTGCATTCTCTGGATACAGCTCTGTACCAAATGGTCAAGGTAAAGACAGCAAAAACTGGTACTCAGCAGACTTCTGTGATCAAGCTGAAAACGTAGTTCCAAGTGGCGACGGTCGTTGTCTATACAGCTATGGTGCGGTAACCAAGTTGTTCGCGGACACTGAGCAAGACTCAATCCTGTCAAACTTCAACTACTCGATCACTGACAATATCACGTTCCGTGGCCGTGCTAGCGCGTCAATGTCTAAGACCGATGCGCGTTACGCAGGTACTCCGGTTTCTACTTCGAAGCCGGTAATGTCAGCTGACAACCCAATGAACCCATTCGGTGAAGACGTAACGCTAAGCATGCGTTCAGCTAACCTGGGTAACCGTGATACTCGCGTAGAAATCTCTAACATCGATTTCGTAGGTGGCCTGGTAGGTTTCTCTGACCTAGGTAACGGTATTGATTGGGAAATCAATGCACAGCGCAGCCGTTCAAATACTGAGTCATTCAACCAAAACCTGATCAATGACCCACTGCTACAAACCATCATCAACACTGGTGAGTACGATATCTTCAATACATCAGGTATGGATTTCGCTACTTGGGATGCGCAAATGGCTGAAATGTATGCAGGTGCTGCGCACATGGGTACATACAAAGCAGAATTCGAAAGCACTCAGTTCGACGGCCTAGTGTCTACTACGCTAATCGATAACAGCTCATGGCAGCTAGCCGGTGTTGTTGGTGCTGAATTCGAAAACATCGAGTTCACTCAGTACTCAGATCCTCTATCTGCATCAGGTAACGTATCTGGTGGTTCAGGTGGTGATGACGTATTCGCTGAGCGTGACCGCACTTCTGCTTACGTAGAGCTTCAAGCCGCGTTCCCATTCGGCCTAGATCTTAACGCTGCTATGCGTTATGACGAATACGACCAAGAAGGTGACGTAGGTGCACAGGTTGTTTCTGGTAAATTCGACGAAGTTACTACTCAGTTCGGTGCTGCATGGCGTGTAACTGATGACTGGATCCTACGTGCAAGCTGGGGTGAGTCATTCCGCGCTCCTAACATGGGCGAAATGTTCTCTAGCCAAGCGCTAAGCTTTGAAACTGAGTACGATACACTTTGGTGTGATATCCAAGGTAATGCCGCAAGCGATACAGTTTACTGTGCACCAAGCGGTATTCAGCACAAAACATGGTTCGGTGGTAACCCAGACCTTAAGCCTGAATCAGGTGAGTCTCTGACTATGGGTACTGTGTGGAACGTTACCGATAATTTCTCAATGGAATTGTCTTACTATGACGTTGAGCTAGAAAACCGTATCGCGTCTATCAGTACTGCTCGTCTACTTTCAGATGAAATCGAAAACGGTTCAAACCCTGCCGTTATCCGTGATGCTGAAGGCAAAATCGACGTAATGTACAGCTTCGACCAAAACCAAGCGTCTCTTGAGACTTCAGGTTTTGACTTCAAGACTCATTACTCAATGGAAACTGGTTTCGGTGATTTCGGCTTACGCGGTGAAGCAAGCTACGTTCGTGACTACGTAGAAATTACTGAGAAAGGTGCAGAACCGTTTGATTCAGCTGGTCTTCAAGACTACCCAGAGTGGCGTGGTAACATGACTCTAGACTGGAGCTACGAGAACTTCGGCGCTGCTTGGTCAACTTACTACATCGGTAAGCAAGAGTCAGGTAACGAAGAATACAACGTGACTTACTTGAAAGCGGTTCCAAGCTACTTCAAGCACAACGTACAAGTATCGTACAACCACGACTGGAACGGTAAGGTTACTCTTGGTGTGAACAACGTATTCGACCGTGAAGCACCTAAGTGGTACGACGGTTTCTACGACTACCGTGATGCTTCTACAGCACTATACGACGTACTAGGTCGCACAGTGTTCATCAAAGTAGAGCAATCTTTCTAATAGTGCCTTTGGCATAATTAGATAAATTAATACCGAATGGCCCCACAAGTGGGGCCATTTTTTTGCGTTTTATGGTCTGGAGACAGGAACGGTTTTTATAATCAATAGCTTTTTCTGCCCTTGCTCAGCTGAATTTCCTCCTAACTTTCTAACCTTTATGTGCTTTGCTATTTCAGTTCACTACAGGTCTTTGTGTCACTCTTAATAAAGCGATAATACATAACGAGGTAAACGAGAGGGGGCTCGTTACTTGGTTGTTTATTAGCTAGCTTACACAAGCTCGAAATTGTTTTATTGCACTCTTTTTAGTTGCCCTTAGAGGCCTTAGAGGTAGTGGTTTAGAGAAGGGTTATAGTGTCTCTGTAGTGCCTTTTAGAGCCCTGATGCAATGGCTTTTATTCATCTAAACTTGGGTATGAAGGGTATGTATTAAGAACTCAAGTTGAACGCAATTATCTGTATGGAACAATCTCTAAACCTTGCACGAATTTAGATATCGATAAAGTTAATCGCAATAACGCGCATGATTAACTTTTTCGCTAAATTTATGTGTAGATATGCAGCTTAAGTAACTAGGACTACAAAAAGGTTCAGCCTGATTAATAGGCACCGATGTCTGTTGCTGATAGTGATTTTGAGCCGAAAATAAGGTGATTTTTACCGTCACAGGATAATTAATAATTTAAATTTTATGTCAATTGTTAGGGTTTTTATATTAACTTTTTATTTCCAAAATGCAGAGGGAGCTAGGCATTTTGGGCTATATAGATAAGTTGTGTGTTAATTTTATGTTTCATATGAAGAAATAAGACGAATGCAAGGAAAATTGCGATGAACATCAAGTTGACAGCACCGGAAGCTTTTAGCATTATTGGCTAGTTGGTATCACTATAAAGATACCTAGGTTGGCTCACTTCGAGTGGGCCGATAAAAATTCAAAAAGTAACATTACTTAATTGGTTGGGAACTATGTCTGTTAAAATCAGAAAGAGTCTTGTAGCTTCTGCGTTGGTTGGCGCAGCTGCACTTGCAAGCAACAATGTGATGGCAGATCCGTTGAATGACTTGCACAAAGCTGGTGCAACAATTCAAACGGCTGCTGTTAAGTCTCAAACTAAAATCGACAACATCTACGGTCAAACTCAAGAGCTAATCGCCGATTACCGCTCTACTGTAGATGAAACAGAAATCATGAAGGTCTATAACGACCACGTTCAGCGCCTTGTTGATGACCAAAACTCTCAAATCGAGTCTTTGGAGCGTCAGATCGCCGGTATCGACAAAACGAAACAAAACGTTGTGCCTTTGATGTATCGCATGATCGATACGCTTGAGCAATTCATCAAAGCGGACGTTCCGTTTGATACTGAAGAGCGTGTTGAGCGTATTGAAAAACTACGCGACATCATGACTAGCGCTTCTGTAACAACTTCTGAGAAGTTCCGTCAGGTTCTTGAAGCTTACATGATAGAGAAAGACTACAGCACGACTATGGTTGCTAACCAAGGCACCCTAAACATCGACGGTCGTGATATCTCTGTAGACTTCGCGCGTCTTGGTCGTATTGCTTATGTAGCGCAGTCATTTGACCAGAAGAGTGCTTGGGTGTGGAACAACACTACTAAGCAATGGGAAGCGTTAGGCGATGAATTCTTGAAGCCTATCAAAGAGACAATCCGTATGGCCCGTAAGCAAGCGGCTCCGGATCTTGTTAAACTACCAATCTTCGGCGCGGAGTAATAGATAATGAAGAAACTATTTAAAGGTTTTGCTGTTGCAGCAGTACTTTCTGTTTCTGCCGGTGCTGCGCTTAATGCCCACGCAAACACGCAAGTACTTGACCAAATCCTTGAGCAAGTAAAGAAAGAGCGTATCTCTGAAGGCAAGCTAAACAAGCAACGTGAGCAAGAGTTCCTAGCGGCTCGTGCTGACCAGCAAGCGCTTCTTAACACTGCAAAGCGTGAACTAGCGGCTGAAAAAGCACGTGGTGAGCGTCTGCAAAAAGAATACGCACAAAACGAAATCACTCTAGCGGAAAAAGAAACTGCACTTGAAAATGCAAAAGGTACCCTAGGTGAAATGTTCGGTGTTGTACGTCGTGCGGCACAAGAAACTATCGGTTCAATCGAAGCATCACTAGTAAGTGCTGAAAAGCCTGGACGTGCTGAAATCCTTCGTTCACTAGCGGCAGCAAAAGAGCTACCAACTACTCGTGAACTAGAAGAGCTTTGGATTGCCCTACAAACTGAAATGACCGAGTCTGCGAAAGTATCTACTTTCGAAGCTGAAGTTTCTGAGCTTGATGGTTCAATCTCTACCAAGCAAGTAACTCGTATCGGTAACTTCAACCTGATCACAGACGAAGGTTACCTGATCTACTCAGGCGACACTCAGTCGATTCAACCACTAGGTCGTCAACCAGACGGTTACGTACTAGACACTGCTAAGTCACTTATCAATACTTCAGCAGACGCGTACACTGGCTTCTACGTTGACCCAACTCGTGGTTCAATCCTGCGCCTAAACACGCAAAAAGCGACTCCTGAAGAGCGTTTCCACCAAGGTGGTGAAGTAGGTTACATCATCGCTATTCTACTAGTGATTGGTTTCCTAATCGCGATTGTACGTCTAGTAGACCTAACAATTACTTCAGGTAAGATCAAGAGTCAACTTAAGAACACCAGCGCACCTTCTGAAGGTAACCCGCTTGGTCGTATCCTTAAAGTTTACCAAGACAACAAAAACCAAGACGTTGAAAACCTTGAGCTTAAGCTTGATGAAGCGATTCTACGTGAAACGCCACGCATCGAAATGGGTATCAACATCATCAAGATCTTGGCTGCTATCGCACCACTACTAGGTCTACTTGGTACCGTTGTTGGTATGATCAACACCTTCCAGCAGATCACGCTATTCGGTACAGGTGATCCGAAGATCATGGCTGGTTCAATCTCAATGGCTCTAGTAACTACAGCCCTAGGTCTAATCGCGGCACTTCCGCTAATCCTAGTACACGCTGTTGTTGCCGGTCGTAGTAAATCAATTATCCACATTCTTGATGAGCAAAGCGCTGGTATCATCGCTGCTCACGCGGAGAAGGAGAAAGCCTAATGCTAGTCCTGATGGAGATTTGGGAATCTATCAGGGATTTTGTTGGCACAGGCGGCCAGGTTTTATACGTGGTCGCGATAGCACTCTTCCTCATGTGGGTTTTAATGATTGAGCGCTATTGGTTCCTACTTGCTGAGTTTCCGAAAATGAAAAAAGGAATCGTAGCTAAGTGGGACGCCCGCCAGGACACTACGTCTTGGTACGCACACAGAATCCGCGATGCATGGATTTCTGAAGCGTCTGAAAAATTAGATGAGCGCATGTTGTTGATTAAGACATTGGTAGCTGTATGTCCATTGATTGGTCTACTGGGTACTGTAACGGGTATGATCGCGGTTTTTGAAACCATGGCTACTCAAGGTACTGGTAACCCTCGACTAATGGCATCAGGTATTTCAATGGCAACAATCCCAACAATGGCTGGAATGGTTGCGGCACTATCAGGTGTATTCTTTAGTACACGTCTAGAAGCACGTGCAAAAATGGCTAAAGAAAAGCTGATTGATAGCTTGCCTCATCACTAGAGAGAGATTTGAATATGGCACGTAAACAACGTTTTCGTGAAGAAGAAGAAGCAGCCGTCGATATGACGCCGATGCTAGACATCGTATTCATCATGCTGATCTTCTTTATCGTAACTACATCGTTCGTTAAAGAAGCTGGTATTGATGTAAATAAACCTGAAGCAGCGCAAGCGACTAAGAAGAAAAATGCAAATATCTTCATCGCTATTCGCTCTAACGGTGAAATTTGGATGGATAAGCGTCAGGTAGATGCCGAGCGTGTAGCTGCGAATATCGAACGTCTATTAGCCGAGCAACCAACCGAAATCGTAATTATCCAAGCGGATAAAGATGCGAAGCACGGTGTAGTTGTGAAGGTAATGGACCAAATTAAAGCTGCAGGTATCGATAAGATATCCATCGCTGGAGAAAAGTAATGATTCGTTTTCTGTTTTCACTGATTGCAGGTGGGGCAGTTACTTTCGGCTTATTCTTTTTCATGGCGTATCTGATCTCCGGGGGAGACGGACGCGCCGCTAACGAGAAAGAGAAGATCGTTGTCGAAATTATGACGAATCCACCTGAATCCAAGGTGCAGGAGCGTAAGCGTGTACCGCCGCCGCCGCCTCCACCGCCAAAGCAGCCGCCTAAGCCGCAGCCGCCACAGCCAGACAACAGCAACCCTGATGCTGGCGCACTAGGCTTTAATATGCCAAGTGTTAACGTGGGTGGTTCTGCCGGTGGATTAAACGGCCCAGGTGCATTTGGTCGAGATGGTGATGCGACACCTCTTGTGCGAATTGAACCTAAATACCCAGTGCAAGCCGCACGTGATGGTAAAGAAGGTTGGGTACAACTTTCATTCACCATTAACGAGCTAGGTGGAGTTGATGACGTTGAGGTAATCGATGCCGAGCCTAAGCGTATCTTCGACCGTGAAGCTAAGCGTGCACTGCGTAAATGGAAGTACAAGCCAAAAGTTGTTGATGGCAAGCCGGTTAAACAGCCTGGCATCACAGTACAGCTTGACTTTAAACTGAACCAAGACCAGTAAGGAGAGTGTAGAGATGAAAAATCTATCGAAAGTTACTGCACTCGCTCTGCTAATCTCCGTATCGGGCGGCGTAGTCAGCACCTCAGCGGTGGCTGCGCCAAACTACGCGGAGATCGAAAAACGCAAAAACGCTAAGACTAAGGTCATGGGCGAGCGCGTCGGTAAAAAAGTGGTTAAAGCGTTCGAGCTTTATGAAGCGGAAGATATCGATGGCGCGATTGCTGTATTGAAAGAGCTGGATCCATCGGATAGATTCGATAAGGCGACGGTAGACCGTTATTTAGGTCAGTTGTACGCTCAAAAGGATAACTATCAGTTAGCGATCAAGCATATTCGCGATGCAGTAAAGCCTGATGTGCTTAACTTCAACGACCAAGAGCAATCAATGAAGCTGATTGGTGACTTGTTGGCTAATACCAAGAAGTACAAAGAAGCAAAGCAAGCCTACATTGACTGGATGGACTTCACTGGTGAAGAAGATGCCACGGTGTACACGCGTATTGCGCAGGCTAACTATGAGCTTGGTTTGTTTAAAGATGTAGTGCAACCAGCCGAGCGCGCCATTGAGCTAAATGCGAAAGGTGAGCCTAAAAAGGCACCTTTCTCGCTGCTTATGGGTGCTTACTACGAGACGAAAGACTTTCCGAACGTAGTTAAAGTTGGCGAACGTATGGTGAAAAGTTGGCCCGAAGACAAAAAGTCTTGGACTAACCTAGGTCGTTTCTATATGCAGGTAGAAGACTATTCAAAAGGTCTGAATATCATGGATATCGCATACGACAACGGTTACCTAGAGTCTGAAACAGACTATAAGGTACTTGCCCAGCTATACTCGTTCGTTGGCATACCTTATAAAGCCGGTTTCCATATGGAAAAAGCGGTTAATGAAGGTAAGGTTGAGCGCACTAAGCCAAATGTAACTGCAATTGCCAGCTACTATCATAATGCGAAAAACATTAAGACAGCGGCTAAGTACTACGAAGAAGCAGCAAAGTTTGATAACGATGCCGAGCTTTTCCGTAAAGCAGGTTCATTGCGTTTACAAGAGCAACAGTTCGATAAGGCCGTGGCCTTGTTAAACAAAGCGCTTGATTTGGGCTCGGATAAAGAAGGTCAAATTTATTCAGACCTAGCCGAAGCCTACTTACAGCAAGAGAAATACAAGCAGGCGTATGCAGCGATCTCCAAAGCAGCGGAAGATCCAAGCACACGTAAGTTTGCTCGCAGCTGGAAGACCTTTATTAAAGATAAGGCGCAGCGTAACGGCGTAAGTCTTTAATCACAGCATGTGACCATAAAAAGCCCCATTTGGGGCTTTTTTTATATTTATAGAACAAATAACAGCATTGAGCAGATTATGATCAAGCGAATTTTATCGGTAGGTTTATTGTTATTGGCGGGGTGCTCGGATGCACCTGATTTAAATTCACAACAGGCTATTGCGGCCTTACAGCAGCTCAATGCCAAGCTCAGTGGCGAATCAAGCGACAACAGCCAGCCCTGGCCCTATACCGAGCAGTATTTAAAGCAACGTCATGATATCTACAATGCCATAGCGCGCTCGCAGTTAACCCCAGAGCAAGCGCAAACCCTGGATTACCTTATTACTGAAGAGCGCTTTGTCCGCCGTTATCAGCCCTGGCCCTTAGCGGCAAAAATCAATGTCGATGCCGCTGCTTTTCAAAACCCTCAATGGCAGCAAGGCTTAGCCATGTGGTTGACGCATATAGAGCAGACCTTGGAGCTGGCGAAAGAGAGTAAAATCTTCCTCAATGCTGTTGAAGTGGCGCATATTCAGGCGCAGTTAGGGCATTTTAAAGGCAAGGGTACAGAGCCCGCGCTCAATAAGGCCATTACCAGTTTGGAGGTCTATTTAGACAAGTATACGCCTCGCAATCAACTGGGTTTGTCCCAGTTGCCTAATGGGGCCCAGTGGTATCAGACAAAAATTAATTATTACAGCGGCCAGGTGCGCTCACCCATTCAATGGTTTACCCATATCCAAGACAAGAAAAAGAGTCTAAAAGGGACAGATACGCAGCCTTTGCCTAACAGAGACGGTGCACAAATGCTCCCAGACCTTGATTGGCGACAAAACTATGACGACCTAAGGGGATGGGCTAAAGAGCAAGCGTTGAGCCCGGCACAGCACCGTATGGCGTTAATATGGATGGAAGTTGACTTAGGCGTGCATGCTCATATGTGGAGCGAACAATTTGTTTATACGGCCTTGGCCAGGAAGGGAATAGATGCCGGGGTGGCAACGCGCATCTTGATGCAGGTTTTAACCCACCCAGGGCAAAGCTTTATTTATGCTGGCGTGCTTAACGAGCTTTAAGGTTCATTTCGCACTGCCCACAGCGTTGGGTGGTTACGTCTTCTAAAAGACGGGCCGCCTCAATGGGTTCTTCGCAATCGCTGCAAAAACCGAATAGCCCGAGATCGAATTGACACTGGGTTGCCTCTAAGCGCTCCAGTTTATCCACCAGATCTTTATAGGTGGGGCCAGATTTATCGCGAAGATGCGCCACCCAATCCCATTCCGGATGCGCTGCCAGGTTCTGGTATATGTCGTTCTCATGGCTGAGGGTGGAATAGCGCAAGCGGTTTAAAAGTTCTTCACGTACTTGCGCGAGTAACACCTCTACTTTCGATTCAAAGTTGAGCGTCTCGATAGTCATGACACAATCCACTGTTTACTTAGGTAGCTTTATTGTGGCCAGTAAATGGCTGCGTCGATATGACCGTGATCAACTAAAGGCGAAAAAGAGTGAGTTCTACCAATTCACTTAAGTAGCTAATCATTCTAGCGGGCTAAATATCGTGCTAACGGCGTTGGGATTTTCTTATGTAGAGTAACTACATAAGAAAAATTCCGCCTTGTTATCACATCATTTATCTAGCGCTATCTCTGATCACATATTTAACAGAATTGGTATTACGCTTGCTCACTATGGTGTTTTAACACAGCTAACACCTCGTCTTTATCGTGTAGACGGCGGATATCTTCGAACAGGGCATCGGCCTGGTTGTAGGTGCGTTTTAAGTATCCTAACCATTGCTTGGTACGATTGGCGAAGTAGCGTTTTGACATCAACTCATCGTCATGCATGGATGAGTGCACTATATGATAGATAACATCATGCCAGCTCAAGCGGCGGTGGGCTTGCCCTGAATCATCTGCTTTTATCCAGGCCGCCAAGTCGGGCATGGCCAGGGCGCCTCGGCCCAGCATCAGGTGTTGACACTGGCTTTGGGCGCGGGCGTTATGGGCATCTTTAAGATCCCAAATCTCGCCGTTGGTGACCACTTCCATATTGGTATTTCTGGCCAGAAGAGGCGCTATTTTGTCCCAGTAGGCCGGTGGGCGGTAGCCATCGCGTTTGGTGCGCGCATGTATGGCGATACCATCGGCCTTGGCCTGGGCAACGGCATCGAAAATCTCACTGCTTAAGGAGTCATCGTCAAAGCCAAGTCGAACCTTGGCGGTAACAATATGCTCATTATCAACGGCATCACGTACCGCCTTGACGATTTGATAGACCTGCTCAGGCTCTTTTAAAAGCACGGCGCCGCCCTTGCTTTTATTTACCGTCTTGGCTGGACAGCCAAAGTTCAAATCTATGCCGTGGGAGCCCAAAGCAACCGCCTTAACGGCATTTTCAGCTAAATAGTATGGGTCTTGCCCAAGCAGCTGGATGCGCACCGGTGTGCCGGCGCGGGTATAGCCGCCATTATGTAACTCTGGGCAATAACGCATAAACACGCGTCGCGGTAGGCGCTGGTTAACAACACGAACAAACTCGGTCACACACAGGTCGAAGCCACCAATGTCGGTCAGCAGCTGGCGCATTTTAAAATCTACAACGCCTTCCATGGGAGCGAGGATAAGTTTCATGTTTGACCTTATGGTAAATTTTGGCCGCGTATTCTAACCTGAACTAGGCTATTGATAAAATAGCATTATCAGTTCATATTTAAGTCTGTGATCTGATTACAAAATTAATCTAGCATTAGTGAAAGCATCCGCCGCCAGGTCGGGTCTACTTAATTTGATTGCTACTAACACAGAGAGAGCAAGAGCATGAACACATTAAAGAAAAATTCAATTGCATTGACCTTAGGCGCGGTTGTTGCCGGTGGTGCTGCAATGACAGCCACCGATGCCCAGGCAAACCCATTTGAGATGCAAGAAATGGTAGCTGGTTATCAATTAGACGCCGGTGAAGGCAAATGCGGTGAAGGTAAGAGTGAAAAAGAAGGTCGCTGCGGTGAAGCCAAGAAAGCCGAAAAAGAAGGCAAGTGCGGCGAAGGCAAATGTGGCGAAGGCAAGTGCGGTGAAGGTAAAGCCAAAAAAGAAGGTAAGTGCGGCGAAGGCAAATGTGGCGAAGGCAAGTGCGGTGAAGGTAAAGCCAAAAAAGAAGGTAAGTGCGGCGAAGGCAAGTGTGGTGAAGGTAAAGCCAAAAAAGAAGGCAAGTGTGGCGAAGGTAAATGCGGTGAAGGTAAGGCCAAAAAAGGCGAGAAAGAAGGCAAGTGCGGTGAAGGCTAAGCCGAAAAAGAAGGTAAATGTGGCGGCCACAGCGCATAAGTACTAGGGCAAAAGCACTAGGGCAAAGTCAAACCTACACAAGCCGCTGTCACACGCGGCTTGTGTTTTTAGGAGTACGAAATGAAATCCCATGTCACAGACATAGGTAAGGTTGGCCTTGGGCTGCGTCGCGAGATGGTCGAGGAGATGCTCACCCATATCCCCGAGCAAATTGGTTTTATGGAAGTCGCGCCGGAGAACTGGTTGCCCTTTGGTGGCAAACTGGGTAAGCAATTTAAAGCCTTGACCGAGCGCCACCCCTTTATTTGTCATGGCCTTTCCTTATCGATAGGCTCGCCGGATCCCCTGGATATTAGTTTTCTCAAGGCCCTGAAACGCTTCTTTGATGAGCACAATATTCGTATGTATAGCGAGCATTTAAGTTATTGCTCCGCCGGTGGCCATATGTATGATCTTATGCCCATTCCCTTTACCAGCGAGTCGGTAGACTATGTTGCGGCGCGTATCCGTCAAGTGCAGGATATTTTAGAGCGACCGCTGATCATGGAAAATGTTTCTTATTACGGTGCGCCTGGGCAAGAAATGACGGAATTGGAATTTACTAACCAGGTGCTGGCGGCGGCCGATTGTCAGCTCCTGCTTGATGTAAATAACATCTATGTGAACTCGGTCAATCACGGCTATGACGCCACAGCGTTTCTTCAAGGTTTGCCCACGGAGCGCATCGCCTATATCCATGTGGCCGGTCACTATAATGAGGCCGAAGATTTAATTGTCGATACCCATGGTGCCGATGTCATAGATCCGGTGTGGCGTCTGCTACAGCAGGCTTATGAATGTCATGGTGTGCACCCAACCTTGCTTGAGCGTGACTTTAATATTCCACCCTTGCCACAGTTAATAACCGAGCTCGATACCATAGCCGAGCTGCAAAAGCCTTTTTTAGTTAATCAGCAGCGAGCTTAAAGATGCAGTTTAAACAGGTGCAAAAGCAATTCAGTGATTATATTCGCGATCCACTGGCTAATCCTAAGCCTGTGGATATCGAAGAGCGGCGCATGAAAATCTACCGTGAGCTGTTTTTTAATAACGTCAACGGCTTTTTAGAAAGTGGCTTTCCGGTATTGCATAGCCTTTATAAACCGCAGCAATGGCTGCAGCTGGTGCGCGCCTTTTTTGCTCAACATCAGGCGCAATCCCCATACTTTCTTGATATCTCGAAGGAGTTTGTGGATTTTTTAGCGCAAGAGTATACGCCTCAAGCCAGCGACCCTGCGTTTTTACTTGAGTTGGCTCATTATGAATGGGTCGAGCTTGCGGTGGCTACTGCCAAGGTGCAGGGCCAATATCGTGCCATCGCCGCCGTGGAGAGTGAGCCCTTATATTTAAGTGAATGTGCGCAGGTGGTCTGTTATCACTATCCGGTGCAAACCATCTCTATTGATAACCAACCTACTGCCCCAGATCAGGTGCCAAGCTATATCTGTGTTTATCGTGATAGGAATGATGAGGTGCAATTTTTGGCCCTCAATGCCATGACCGCGCTGTTACTCGATACTCTCGATAAGTCTCCGGGCATTAGCCTTAGCGCTTTATGTACCTTGCTTAAGCAGCAGGCCCCCAGCTTCAGTGAAGAACAATTGCAAGCCGGAGCGCAGCAGATTCTAGCGGACTTAGCACAAAGAAGCATAGTGCTAACGCTGGATTGATAGCCGATATTAGATTACTATATGCGCCGTTTTTTGTCGTGTTTAAGAGGTAATGACTATGGCGCATAAAGGTGATTTTAAAGACCCTTTCAACTTCAAGTATTTCGCTGCATTTCTTGCGGTATTCGTAGGTATAGGTTGCCTTAATGCAATTCTAGGTTGGGTAACCGCCATTTCAGCCTAAGAAAATATTTGCACAAGGCCCCGTTAGGGGCTTTTTTGTGCCTGAAAAAAACCTAGCTAAACACCGACTCGGCCAGGGTGATGGAGCCTGCATCGGCATCGAGTGTAACCCGAGCGCCCACGGGTAAGATAAACTGTTGCTTCACATGACCTATCATAGCGCCGCGATAGGCGGGTATGCCCAGCGGCTTAATATAATCTGCGAAAATCTCATCCAGGCTCAGCGAGCCGTAACCAGAATTAGGTTTACACAGGTTGCAATCGCCAAACACAAAGCCACTGAGCTTATCCAACGCGCCCATCAGCTTTAAGGTACTCATCATTCTATCGATACGATAGGGGGCTTCCTCGGTATCTTCCAAAAATAAAATAGCGCCATCAAAGCTAGGTAAATAGGGCGAGCCTGCCAAGGCCGTGAGCACGGTTAAATTGCCGCCAATTAAGCGGCCACTGCTGCGCCCTGGGTTAATGGTTTGCGTCAGATAGCGGCTGTTTACCAGCTCGCCCTCACCGCGGGGTAAATTCATATAGTGCATGCGCTGGCGCTGCTCAAACAGGCGTTGGAACTGCTGCACATTAAATGGATTCCAATCACTTGTGGCATTGGGGCCGTGAAAGCTGATCAGGCCCGCTTGGGAAAGCAAGGCGTTATGCAAGGCGGTAATATCTGAGTAACCCAATAAAGGTTTGGGGTTGGCAGCGATACCTGGGTAGTCGAGTAGGGGAAGAATGCGGGCTGCGCCTGAGCCACCGCGCAGACAAAAGAGTGCATCGACCTCGGGGGCGGCGAACTGGGCATTGATATCCGCCGCACGCTGGGCATCGGTTCCCGCCAAATGGCCACGGCGGGCCAGTACATGTTCAGCCAGCTTAACCTTATACCCCAGAGCCTCCACCAACTGGCTCGCCAGGGTTAGCTCTTTGAGCTCTACGGTCGCCGCAGAGGGGCTGACAATGGCGATTGTGCCACCTTTTTTTAGTGCCTTGGGTTTGATAACGGCTTGAGCGCCCAATTTAGGTATACCAATTGCCTGTGCCCTGGTACTGGCCATCAGGCCTATTCCGAGAAGGGAGCAGGTTTTTAAAAAGGCGCGTTTGTTCATTTTCTACCTCACAGGATGCGTACTAGAATCACGGTCAACAGACTCTATGATTACCGCAGTGAAGCAAATATTTCAAACTTTATAGTCAGGGTGGAATAAATTAATCAGGAAGGAAAAGCCTCCACTGGTTGTGGAGGCTAATGAAATGATTATTCTACGCCTCGTAGTAGGGCGTTCACGCCCACTTTTTCGCGAGTCTGTTGGTCGACCTTCTTCACGATAATAGCGGCATATAGGCTGTGGGTACCATCTTTACTTGGGATAGAGCCTGGAACCACAACAGCACCGGCAGGCACGCGGCCATAATGGATTTGGCCAGTTTCTCTATCAAAGATGCGGGTGCTTTGCGAGATATACACACCCATAGAGATCACCGCCCCTTCCTCGACTATCACGCCTTCAACGATTTCCGAGCGTGCGCCAATAAAGCAGTTGTCTTCGATAATGGTTGGGTTGGCCTGCAGTGGCTCAAGTACGCCGCCGATACCCACGCCGCCAGACAGGTGCACGTTTTTACCGATTTGCGCACATGAACCTACGGTGGCCCAGGTATCAACCATGGTGCCATCATCGACATAGGCGCCGATATTAGTGTAAGAAGGCATTAACACTACGTTTTTGCCTATATAGCTGCCTTTACGGGCGACTGCATTAGGCACTACGCGCATGCCTTCTTGCTGGAACTGCTCTGGCGTGTAATCGGCAAACTTAAGTGGCACCTTGTCGTAATACTGGTTGGCACCGTCGGCAAGCACCTGGTTGTCGCGAATACGAAACGATAGCAATACTGCTTTTTTCAGCCACTGATGCACCACCCATTCGCCGGAGATCTTCTCGGCAACACGAGCTTCGCCCTTATCCAGGCGCTCAAGTACGGCGATAATGGCGTCTTTGACTTCACTCGATACGCTGCTTGGGCTAATGGCGTCGCGGTTATCCCACGCCTGCTCAATAATGGTTTTTAAATCTGCCATATTATCCTCGTTAGTGCGCCGACTAAGCGGTTGTTGCTTCATTGTCGGCGTTTAGTTTCTTCCTAAGTGCTTGATGGATTTTAACTTGCTCTTCATCCGTCAAGGCCTTGTAGTCGTTGTTGGAAACGACAAAAAAGTCTTCCGCACGCTCGCCCACTGTGGTGATGCGGGCGGCATGAATATGCAGTTGGTGACGTTGAAATACCTGGGCTATTTTGGTCAATAATCCGGGAATATCCACGGCTTGAATTTCTATTAGACTGCGATCCGCGTGGGCATGAGGTCGTAATATTATCTTGGGTTTAATATTAAAGTCTTTAAAGCGTTGTGAGCGATTCTTTTTAATGCGGATCTTCTTCTTGGGATCGAGCATAAAGAGCTCCAGCGCCCGTTTAATACTTGTGCCTCGTCCTTTACTTAACGGCTCGCCATTGACCTCTAAAATCACAAAGCTGAAAATCACATAGCCGTCCTTGGTGGTCATCACCTGGGCATGTTGAATTTGCGCTTTCTTCGAGCCGATAACACTGACCAGACGCGCAAATAGCGCGGCACTGTACGGACTGTAGGCAAAGACCTGGGTGCCGCCGTGCATTGGCTCCGGGGAAACGGTAACACTGGGTTGAGACAAGTCCTCGGCGCTTAGCAAGTGCTCACAATGCCAGGAAATCTGCTGCTCACTAAAGGCGGTAAAATAATTAGCCTTAAAACGACTCCAAAGCAGGTCAATCTGCCCCTCATCATAACCCAGGTTGATTAACCTTTGCTTAGCCTGCTGTTTTTTGTCGCGAATTTGGTCGCGCATATCCATGGGGTTTTCCAAGCCTAAACGCAGTGCCCTTTGGGTATGCAGGTAGAGTTCGCGCAGCAGGGTGTTCTTCCAATCGTTCCACAAATTGTCGTTGGTGGCGCGAATATCCGCCACGGTTAAACAATAGAGGTAATCGAGCTGGCGCTCATTTTTAACCTTGCCGGCAAATTCATTGATTACATCCGGGTCGTTAATGTCTTTGCGTTGCGCCGTAACCGACATCAATAGATGATTTTCAACCAGCCAGGCAATTAACCTGCCATCGGAAGTCGGCAACTGATGTAAGCGCGCGAAGGCAAGGGCATCCACGGCACCAAGTTCGGAGTGGTCGCCGCCGCGCCCTTTGGCGATATCATGGAAAATCGCCGCCAGATACAAGAGCTCCGGCTTATCCATGCGGGTGACGATTTCACTGCAAATGGGGAAATCGCTGACGCGGGTTTTATCGCCGTATTGGTAGATATTGTTGATTAGTCTATGGGTGTGCTCATCCACTGTGTAAGCGTGGAAGAGATCAAACTGCATCTGTCCAAATATATTACGCCACTGTGGCAAGTAGGCCGCTAAAATGCCGTGCTTATGCATCAGGGTAAAGGCACGGCCCATGCCATTGGGGTGCTTGACCAAGCGCATCAAGGCATCGCGACAAGCAGCGTAGTCCTGTAAATCACCGAGTAAACGACGGCGTACCTGACGCATGGTGCGTATGGTACTGGGGTAGATATGAGTAATCTCCGGGTGATCGGCAATATGCTCGAACAGCGCCAAAAGCTGGTCGCGGCGGAAAAATACTGAAGGGTTTTTTACCCGAATTTGATGACCAATACGCTCAAAGTTACGGTCGAGCTCGACCACGGGTAATTGGCGTTGGTCCGGTAAAATACTTTGCTCAAAATAAGCCAGCAGCATCTGGTTGAGCTCGCGCACCCGGCTCATAATGCGGAACAAGCGTTTCATCATACGCTCGACCGAGGCTTTACCGTCGCTGCCGAAACCTAAAATCTCGGCGGCATGGGGCTGATGGTCGAACAGCAGGCGGTTTTCGTTGCGTCCGGCGGCTAAATGCAAGGCAAAGCGAATATTCCAAAGGTTCTCCAAACACTCGAGCAGCTCTTGGTATTCCTCGTGGGTGAGGTAACCGTGGTTGATCAGCTCTTCAAGAGCTTCGGCCTGAAAGTGTTTTTTCGCCACCCAGATAATGGTTTGCAAGTCACGCAAGCCACCTGGGTTTTCCTTGATATTGGGTTCCAGGTTGTAGGCGGTGCCGTGGCATTTGCGATGGCGCAGGTCTTGCTCCTGGCGCTTGGCGATAAAGAAGTCGTCCGAGCCCCATACTGGCGTTTGCAAAATATGCTCTTTGAGCTTTTCAAACTCGATATGGTTACCGAAGATAAGGCGGCTTTCCAGCAAACTGGTGGCGAAGCTGACATCTTCTTTTTTTTGCTCGAGAACTTGCTCGCGGGTACGTACGCTGTGGCCAATTTCAAGATTCAAGTCCCACAACAGGGTAACGAATTGGCCGATTTTTTCGCACAGCTCAGGGGCGGGCTCATTGCGTACTAAAAGCAGAAAGTCGATATCGGAATAGGGGTGTAATTCGCCGCGACCATAACCGCCGACCGCAACCAAGGCAAGTTCCGGCTCATGGGCCAGATTGCAGCAGTGAAACAGCTTGATCAGTAAGCGGTCTATGTATTCGGCGCGGGCTCGGATAAGCGAGCCTACCGGTTGTTTATCAAATTGATTGCCCAGCCATTTATAAAAGTATTGGCTACAGGCCTTGTATTCATCCAATTTGCTCGCCTGCTCAAGCAGGTCTTTTAACTTATTCGGTAGGGCCACTTAATTATCCTTGCTTATTAACTGTGCTCAATCACTCGCGGCAGGTTTTCATCGCTGCGCAGCGTTAACACTTCAACGCCGTTGTCGGTAACCAGCAGGGTGTGCTCCCACTGCGCCGACAGACTGCGGTCCTTGGTGACAACAGTCCAGTCGTCTTTAAGCAGTTTACACTGGCGCTTACCGGCGTTCACCATAGGCTCTATGGTTAAACACATGCCGGCTTTTAAGGTCTCGCCCGTGCCCGGACGGCCATAGTGCATTACCTGCGGCTCTTCGTGGAAGTCTTTGCCTATGCCGTGACCACAGTATTCGCGCACGATTGAGTAGCTAAAGCCTTCGGCATATTTTTGGATAGCAGCACCGATATCGCCCAAACGAGCACCCGGCTTAACCATTTTAATGGCCAGGTAGAGGCTTTCTTGTGTTACTTCACACAGGCGCTTGCCTTGAATCGTTGGCTGGCCGACATGGAACATCTTTGAGGTGTCGCCGTGATAACCATCTTTGATCACTGTGATATCAATATTGATGATATCGCCTTCTTTAAGCGGTTTGTCGTTAGGAATACCGTGACAAATAACATGATTCACTGAGGTACAGATGGACTTAGGGAAACCGTGGTAGTTTAGCGGCGCCGGAATCGCATCTTGCTCGTTCACTATGTAGTCGTGGCAAATGGTGTTGAGCTCATCAGTGGTCACCCCAGGCTTTACATAAGGGCCGATCATTTCCAGTACCTCGGCCGCCAAACGGCCCGCAACGCGCATTTTTTCGATTTCTTCCGGGGTTTTGATCACTGCAGTCATTGATGCTCCAATTCGGTTTTTAATGAGATTTGCTGCGCACAAATAGTACACAAAAATTTGAGTCTTGATCGCTAATATGGTATAAAGCGCGCCGTCTTTTTACAAATAAAATCACTGCAGTTAAAATTCAACTTGCTGCGAGTGATTTGTCTGTAACGAAGACATAACCATTTAATATTAACACACACACATATCGACACATACACTTGGGTGCACTTAGGAATGATTTTACGAAATTTTCCGCGGTGTTGGTGCTATGGGGTATGTGGAGGCTTAACCCAAAATTATAGAGGAAAATACAATGGCAAACGTTTCAATGCGCGACATGCTTAAGGCGGGTGTACACTTCGGTCACCAGGCTCGTTACTGGAATCCTAAGATGAAGCCGTTCATCTTCGGTGCGCGTAACAAGGTTCATATCATCAACCTTGAGCAAACTGTACCTATGTTCAACGATGCACTTAACTTCATCCAGAATGCTGCATCTAACAAAGGTAAAGTACTTTTCGTTGGTACTAAGCGCGCTGCAAGCGAAGCAGTAAAAGAAGCGGCAGTTAAATGTGACCAGTACTACGTAAACCACCGTTGGTTAGGTGGTATGCTTACTAACTGGAAAACTGTTCGCCAGTCAATCAAGCGTCTTAAAGATCTTGAAACTCAAAGCCAAGACGGTACGTTTGAGAAGCTAACTAAGAAAGAAGCGCTAATGCTTACTCGTGAAATGGCTAAGCTTGAAAAGAGCCTTGGCGGTATCAAGGATATGGGCGGTCTTCCAGACGCACTATTCGTTATCGATGCTGATCACGAGCACATTGCTATCAAAGAAGCGAACAACCTGGGCATTCCAGTAGTATCTATCGTTGATACTAACTCTAACCCAGATGGCGTTGACTACATCGTTCCTGGTAACGACGACGCGATCCGTGCAATCCAGCTTTACACTAACGCAGTTGCTGCTGCCGTTACTGAAGGCCGTGAAAGCAACATCGCCGTTCAAGCTGAAAAAGACGATTTCGTAGCCGCTGAGTAATCGCGACTCGCTTGTCATCAAGTCTTCATCCTAAAGTGGTGAAGACTTGATATTCTTAATTCAAAGTGACGCATCGTCACTTGCTCTAAACATTGATTTGAGGAAACTCCCATGGCTGTAACTGCTGCCCTAGTTAAAGAATTACGCGAGCGCACTGGCGCTGGCATGATGGATTGTAAAAAAGCACTAACTGAAACTAACGGTGACATCGATCTAGCGATCGAGAACATGCGTAAGAGCGGTGCTGCTAAAGCTGCTAAAAAAGCGGGTAACATCGCTGCCGAAGGTACAATCCTTATCAAAGAAGGCAACGGCTTCGCTGCGCTTCTTGAAGTTAACTGTCAAACTGACTTCGTTGCTAAAGATGCAAACTTCCTAGGTTTCGCTAACCAGGTACTTGACGCTGCTGTTGAATCAAAAGCAGACATCGCAACTCTTCAAGCTCAGTTCGAAGAAACGCGTGTTGCTCTAGTTGCTAAAATCGGTGAAAACATCAACGTACGTCGCGTTGAGTACATCGATGGCGCTAAACTAGCTGCTTACCGTCACGGCGACCGTATCGGTGTTGTTGTTGTTGGTGAAGCTGACGAAGAAACTCTTAAGCACGTTGCCATGCACGTTGCTGCGTCTAAGCCTGAGTTCGTAAACCCAGAAGACGTACCTGCTGAAGTAGTTGAAAAAGAAAAAGCAGTTCAAGTAGAAATCGCAATGAACGAAGGCAAGCCAGCCGAAATCGCTGAAAAGATGGTTGTTGGCCGCATGAAGAAGTTCACTGGTGAAATCTCACTTACTGGTCAAGCTTTCATCATGGAACCTAAGCAAACTGTTGGCGAAATGCTTAAAGAGCGTGGCGCATCAGTATCAGCTTTCGTTCGCCTAGAAGTAGGTGAAGGTATCGAGAAGAAAGAAGAAGACTTCGCTGCTGAAGTAGCTGCGCAAATCGCTGCTGCTAAAGGCGAGTAATTT
Organism: Pseudoalteromonas qingdaonensis; assembly: GCF_038739665.1. NCBI lineage: Bacteria > Pseudomonadati > Pseudomonadota > Gammaproteobacteria > Alteromonadales > Pseudoalteromonadaceae > Pseudoalteromonas > Pseudoalteromonas qingdaonensis. The sequence continues at coordinate 114,361 of NZ_JBCGCU010000003.1, forward strand.
CTTTAAGCTTGTATAAGCATGCTGTGGCGAACCTTTTACCAGCCCTGTGTTTCTTTGCATTTAGTAAAGAAAACGGCGGCCTTAAGTGAGCAAAAGCCATGATTTGCTTTTGCTTCGCCCAGCAAAATTAATTAGAATAACCGCGCTCTTATGTACCCACATAGGCGCGGTTATTTTTTATCTCAATTCGTTATTGGCCAGGAAAATATGAATATTAATCGCAAACCTATTTTTAGACGTGTTCTACTCAAACTAAGTGGTGAAGCCTTAATGGGCGAAGAAGGCTTCGGCATCGACCCTAAAGTGCTTGACCGCATGGCACAAGAAATTAAAGAGTTGGTAGAGCTCGACGTAGAAGTGGGTTTGGTTATCGGTGGCGGTAACTTCCTACGTGGCGGTTCGTTGGCAGAAGCGGGTATGAACCGTGTTGTTGGCGACCACATGGGTATGCTGGCTACGGTTATGAATGGCCTGGCAATGCGTGATGCTTTGCACCGCGCCTTTGTAAATGCGCGCCTGATGTCTGCCATTCCTCTAAATGGCGTATGTGATGCTTACAACTGGGCTGAGGCGATCAGCTTGTTGAAGTCGGGTCGTGTAGTGATCTTCTCTGCCGGTACAGGTAACCCATTCTTTACCACAGATTCGGCGGCCTGTTTACGCGGCATCGAAATCGAAGCCGACACGGTAATTAAAGCCACTAAGGTAGACGGTGTGTTCAGTGATGATCCGGTTAAAAACCCAGAAGCCACTCTTTATCGTCACCTTGCCTATAATGAAGTAATTGAAAAAGAACTGAAAGTGATGGACTTAGCCGCCTTTACCCTGGCGCGCGACCACAATATGCCAATCAGTGTCTTTAATATGAATAAACCTGGTGCGCTTAAGCGCGTGATCATGGGTGAAGAAGAGGGAACCTTGATTTCTTCTGAAGCCTCTAGTGAGACAAAATAAGTAGGATACTAGCGTGATAAACGACATTCAAAAAAGTGCGCAAGAGCGCATGCAAAAAAGTGTAGCCGCACTTGGCAGCCAACTATCTAAAATCCGTACCGGCCGTGCTCACCCGGCATTGCTAGACGGTATCACCGTTTCTTATTACGGTGCTGATACGCCGCTAAACCAAGTTGCTAACGTAACTATCGAAGACGCGCGTACGCTGGCGATCAGCGTATTTGACCGTTCTTTAGCGCAAGCGGTTGAAAAGGCCATTATGACTTCTGATCTGGGTCTAAACCCATCGTCAGCGGGCACGGTAATTCGCGTTCCTCTTCCTCCACTTACCGAAGAGCGTCGTAAAGACCTTATTAAGATCGTCCGTGGTGAAGTTGAAAGTGGTCGTGTAGCGGTGCGTAACATCCGTCGTGACGCTAACGGTGATATCAAAACACTATTAAAAGATAAAGATATCTCTGAAGACGAAGCACGCCAAGGCGAAGATGCTATCCAAAAGCTAACAGACAAGTACATCAAAGAAATGGACGCACAGCTAAGCGCCAAAGAAGAAGAATTGATGGAATTCTAAATGTGCGAAATATGAGCAATTTGCTCATAAATTGCCATTAGGTTTGTAACGCCGTCTAGGGTATACTAGGCGGCGTTTTTTTGTGGATAATTTAAGTTATATGGCTTTAGACGCAGAACAGATTTCGCAGCAATTATTGCCCAAACATGTTGCAATTATCATGGACGGCAATGGTCGTTGGGCGCAGGCTCAGGGTCACCCGCGGGTGTACGGCCATAAAAAAGGAGTTGATGCGGTTAGAGAAGCAGTGAAATTTTGCTCTAAATTGGGCATAGAGTCGCTCACCTTATTTGCCTTTAGCAGTGAGAACTGGCGTCGCCCGGAAGAAGAGGTCACCACGCTGATGGAACTGTTTTTAATGGTTCTTGGCCGCGAGGTGAAAAAACTGCATAAAAATAACGTTAGATTATCCATTATCGGCGACCTAGGTCGCTTTTCCACAAAGCTACAAGAGAAGATAGCTGCAGCACAAGCGTTAACCGCCAATAACAGCGGTTTACGGCTAAATATTGCCGCAAACTATGGTGGTCGTTGGGATATTGCCCAGGCCGCTAAACAGTTGGCGCTTAAGATATCGGCAGGTGAAATAACAGCGGATGACGTTGACGAGCACTCGCTGGCAAAGCATATTAGTCTTAATGAACAAAGTGAACTGGATTTATTGATACGCACAGGCGGTGACCTGCGCATCAGTAACTTCCTGCTTTGGCAGGCGGCATATGCTGAGCTTTATTTTACGCCTACGCTATGGCCCGACTTTAATGAGTCGGTGTTTGCAGAGGCCATTGCCTGCTATGTATCGAGAGAACGTCGGTTCGGATGTACCGGCGAACAAATAAAACAATTACTCTCAAACGCTCAGCCCTAAGTTGAAGGTATAAGACTTGCTTAAACAACGAATTATCACGTCACTGGTGCTGGCGCCACTGGCCCTTGCATTAGTGTTTTTAGCCCCTCTGGATTGGTTTAGTTACTGTGCCGGCGGCATCGTATTATTAGGCGCCTACGAATGGTCGGCGTTAATGGGTATTGGTAACCGCGGCAAAAGGCTGATTTATGTAGCCTTGGTTGGTGTGCTGGTGGCCCTGATGCAATGGCATTGGCCGATCACCGCACTGTGGCAGCAAGGGCAAATGCTGCCGGATATCAATTATGTATTCACTCTGGCGCTGGCCTGGTGGATTGTCGCCACCATTTTGGTGGTACGTTACCCTAAATTCAGCGATGCCTGGTCGCAGGGTTATTTAATGCGTGGCATTTCCGGAGTATTGACTCTGGCACCCTTGTGGCTGGCGTTATGTGTGCTGCGCAGCGCCAACTATGACGAGTCTAGCCAGTTTGGCTCTTATTTGATTTTGGCGGTATTAGGCATCGTCTGGTGCGCCGATATCGGTGCTTATTTTAGCGGCAAAAACTTTGGTAAGCATAAATTGATGCCCAAGGTGAGCCCGAATAAAACCATTGAAGGCTTTGTCGGTGGCCTGCTAAGCGCTGCCATTTTCGTCTTGGTATTTTGTTATTTTAAAGATATCGAGCCAGGCATGTGGGCGCCGTATGCGCTGATGGCAGTGATCGTTGCTGCCTTTTCTGCGGTGGGCGATCTGCTGGAAAGCATGTTTAAGCGCCAAGCGGGGATGAAGGACAGTGGTAAGTGCTTACCCGGCCATGGCGGTATTCTTGACAGAATTGACAGCCTGACCGCAGCGGCACCTATTTTTGTGGTGTTTTACGCCTGGACCATGACTCTATGAGCAGCAAAAGTGTCACCATTTTAGGCTCTACCGGCTCTATCGGCCAAAGTACCCTGGATGTGATAGCCCGCAATCAAGAGCAATATTCGGTCTTTGCTTTGGTCGCCGGACGTAACCTTGAGCAAATGGTGAGCGACTGTGCTGTGCATAAGCCGCAATTTGCGACCCTTTCCTGCGCTGATGCAAACAAGCAGTTGGCCGAGCGCCTAAATGCGCTAGGAAGTGCTACCCAGGTCGTGGACTATAAGCAGGATATGGCCATGCTCTGCCAGCACAGCGATGTTGATATGGTGATGTCTGCCATAGTCGGGGCTGCTGGGCTTATCCCAACCTTGTACGCCATTGAAGCGGCCAAGGTAGTGATGCTGGCGAATAAAGAATCCCTGGTGATGTCGGGGCAATTATTTATGGATAAGGTACGCCAACACGGTGCGACCTTGCTGCCTATCGACAGCGAACATAACGCCATCTTCCAATGTATGCCCGAGGCCATTCAAGGCCACCATGACGCCACCTTGACGGCCCATGGGGTAACTAAAATTTTATTAACCGGTTCGGGTGGCCCATTTCGTGAACGCGCCTTGGACACCTTTGCCGATATTTCTGTTGCCGAAGCGGTCGCACACCCAAATTGGTCCATGGGCCAGAAAATTTCCGTCGACTCTGCAACCATGATGAACAAGGGTTTGGAATTTATCGAAGCGAAATGGCTGTTTAATGCCAGCGCCGACGATATCGAAGTGGTGATCCACCCGCAGAGTATGATCCATTCCATGGTGCAGTACAGCGATGGCTCTGTGCTCGCGCAAATGGGGCAACCGGATATGCGTACCCCCATAGCTCACGCCTTGGCTTACCCGCAGCGTATTAATGCCGGTGTGGCGCCCCTGGACTTTAGTGCCATGAAAGATTTTAGCTTCCATGCCCCGGATTTTAATCGTTACCCGAACCTGCGTTTGGCTATTGAGGCCTGTAAAGCGGGGCAAAGTGCGACCACCATAATTAACGCTGCAAACGAAGAAGCGGTGGCGGCATTTTTAGCAGGGCAGATTCGCTTTACCGATATTTATGCGGTCAATGCCGATACCCTGGCGGCCATGTCGAGCCAATATGATGAATGTTTACAGGGAATTTTGCAGTGCGATGGCGACGCAAGACGCGTGGCACAGCAGCAAATTAAGAGTAGGGCAAACTAATGTTTGAATTTTTGTGGCACCTGGGCTCCTTTATCCTTGCCTTGGGCATCCTAGTCACAGTGCACGAATACGGCCACTTCTGGGTGGCTCGCAAGGCCGGCGTTAAGGTGCTGCGCTTTTCCATCGGCTTTGGTAAGCCACTGCTGCGTTGGTACGATAAACTCGGCACCGAATATGTGGTGGCCATGATACCTCTTGGCGGTTATGTAAAAATGCTCGACGAGCGCGTCGATAAGGTCGCCGAAAATGAGCGCCACCTGTCATTTAATGCCAAATCCGTTTATGCCCGCATTGCCATTGTCAGTGCCGGCCCCATGGCCAACTTCTTATTCGCTATTTTTGCCTTGAGTCTGATGTATGTCATCGGCGTGCAATCAGTTAAGCCTATTATTGGCGATGTCGGCACACAAAGCCGTGCTCAGGTTGCGGGTTTAAAAGAGGGCGACCAGCTTCTTGAGGTCGGCAGCCAGCAAACTCAGGATTGGCAGGAAGTCACTTTGGCATTAATGCAGCACCTGGGCGATGACAGCGTTAAAGTGAAAATACAAACACCATCGGGTATACAAAGCATCAAGGTGCTGGATCTTGAGGGCTGGAGTTTGCAGCAGCGCGACCAGTCGCCATTGGCATCTATTGGTATAGTGCCGTTTCGTCCCGATGCAACCTTGACCTTGGCCATGGTGGCTCCGGATTCACCGGCACAAAGAGCCGGGTTACAAGAAGGGGATCTCCTGGTCAGTGTTGAGGACAAGCTGATTAAGTCCTGGCCGGCCTTGGTACAACAAATCGAGCGCTCTGCGGAGCAGCCGCTGAAGTTTCATATCATTCGTGACAAAAGCGGCATGGATGTGACGGTAACTCCAGCGAATAAACCTATGGAAGATGGTTTAAGTCGCGGTTACCTTGGCGTGGTGCCTGTGGTCGAGCCCTGGCCCGAAGATGCCATAGTGACCCGCAGTTACAATCCGATTACGGCTATTGGCCTTGGGGTGACGAAAACCTGGCAAATGGTCAGCCTGAGCTTTGAAATGATAGCCAACCTGATCACAGGTCAGGTATCGATTAAAAATATCAGTGGCCCCGTAGGCATTGCGGTTGGGGCAGGAACTAGCGTAAGCTACGGTTTCGTCGCATTTTTAAGTTTCTTAGCGCTGATCAGTGTGAGCCTGGGGGTATTTAATTTATTGCCTCTGCCGGTGCTCGACGGTGGTCATCTAATGTATTACATAATTGAACTTATTCGTAAAAAGCCAGTCTCTGAAAAGACACAAGAAATTGGTTTTCGCATCGGTGCATCGTTATTATTGGCGCTTACTGCGTTTGCATTGTTAAACGATATTGCGCGATTGTAACCTGAGGTTACCGCCGGCTTGGTTGTTTTATGGGTAAAAACTGAGCCGGATGGATAAAGAAACTGCTGTGTAAGCCAAACAGCAATGATAAGATGGCTGTATTAAACGCAGCCGATGGCCCAAACCAAAACCGCCGTGCGCAAAACAAACTCTAATTAGTGCGTTTGGGTGAAGACACTGTAGTAAAGGACAAAGATAATAAAATGGCTATAAAAAAACATTTGGCAGTAACGAGTTTATTAGGGGCCAGTTTCGCCGCCCTGGGCCAAGAATCCTTTATCGTAGAAGATTTAAAAGTTGAAGGTCTGCAGCGAGTTGCTTTAGGCGCCGCACTGACCCATATCCCGATTAACGTGGGTGACCAAATTGATACCTATACGGTATCTAAAACCATTAAATCGCTTTATAAATCAGGCCATTTCGATGATATCGAAGTGTACCGCGATGGCGATAAAATCGTCTTTAAGGTGACCGAGCGACCTACCATCAGCGCCATTGAGTTTGATGGCAACAAGGATATTAAAGACGAGCAGCTGACCGAGAGTCTGGATCAGCAAGATATCCGTACCGGCGAGCCATTAGATAGAACGGTTTTGGATAATGTGGAAAAGGGGTTGATTGAATTCTTCCACAGTATCGGTAAATACAACGCGAAAATTGACGTTGAGGTCATTCGTCTGCCGCGTAACCGAGTGCGTCTTAAACTCAATTTTGATGAGGGTGATGCCGCCTCAATTCGTCAAATCAATATCGTCGGTAACGAACTATTCTCTGATGAAGAGCTGCTTGGTTTAGTGGAGTCAAAACAAGACTTACCTTGGTGGCGCTTTATGTCATCGGACCGTTACCAGAAGCAGACCATTGAAGGCGATTTAGAGAAAATTCGCAGCTACTACCTCGACCGTGGTTATCTGCGCTTTAATATCGACTCAACACAGGTTTCCGTAAGTCCGGAACGTGAGTCCGTGTATGTGACCGCTAACCTTACCGAAGGCGAGCAGTACATGGTGAAGGGCTTTGACTTTATCGGTGACCTGCTTGGCCGAGAAGAGTTGATCCGCAGCGTGCTCCCGCTTAAGGCCGGTGAGCTTTACAATGGCTCTGTGGTGACCTCGTCGGAAGAATTTATTAAGAGTTATTTGGCCCGCTTTGGTTATGCCAATGCCGTGGTACGCACCATTCCGGAAATCGACGACGAAACCAAAGAAGTACAGCTGGTGTTGTCCGTTGACCCGGGCAAACGTGTTTATGTACGCCGTATCGATATCTCAGGTAACCAAAGTACTGCCGATGAAGTTGTTCGTCGTGAGATGACTCAGCTTGAAGGTGCCTGGCTGTCAAACCAAAACCTTGAGCGCTCAAAATTACAAATTCAACGTTTGCCCTATATGGAAAGCGTGGAGTTTGATGTTAAACCTGTGCCTGGTGTAGATGATGAAGTCGATGTCGGCTTTACCGTAAAAGAGCAATCCGCCGGTAGCTTTACCGCTGGCTTGGCTTATGGTTCTTACTATGGCTTGCAATTTAACATTGGTGTGAGTGAGTCAAACTTCCTTGGCTCAGGTAACCAGGTGGCCTTTAATATCAACACCTCCCGTGGTTCAGAAAGCGTGAGCCTGTCGTACACAGATCCTTATTTCACCCCGGATGGTGTATCTCAGGGTTCGAGCATCTTCTATCGCAACTATGATGCCGGCGAATTCAGCCTAATCGACTATAAATCCAAGAGCTATGGTCTGGGTACCAATATCGGTTTCCCTATCAACGCCGTAAACCGTTTGAACTTTGGGGTGCGTTGGATAGAAGAAGAACTCTCCGATTTGGCTGAATACGAGCAAACGCGCGTACTGCGTGAAACCTTCCTGGACCCGGAAAATCCGGATGCTGGTTTTGAGTTTACCAAGTACGAGCTCAGCGCCGGTTGGTCTCGTGTGACTGTTAACCGTGGTATGTTCCCAACGGCCGGCTCTCGTCAGTCGTTAAACCTGGCTGCGACTACACCGAATTCAGATCTGACTTACTTTAAGATCAACTATAACTCGCGTTATTACTGGCCGGTGAGCGATGACCATCGCTGGGTATTCTCGGCCCGTGCGGCGCTGGGTTATGGTAATGGTTATGGTGAAACCAATGGTTATGAGCAGGTTCTGCCGGTGCAGGAGTTCTTCCGCATTACCGAGCAGGAATTACGTGGCTTTGACCGTAACACCATCTTGCCTCGTGCGGTGATACGTTCACCACAAAATATCCCAGGTACAACCTTGCCCGATGGTACACCTACCGGCAATATAGGTGGTGCCGAGGAGTTTGATACCCTGCAACTTGCCGGTCGTATCGGTGGTAATGCCAAGGCGGTGGCAGGCTTAGAAATGATAGTGCCAACCCCGTTTTTAGACGATGAGAACAGCAGCTCTGTTCGTACCAGTTTCTTTGTCGATGCGGCCAACGTATGGGATACAGAGTTTAACGTTGACCGTTATCAAAACCTTCAGCCCGATGAGCGTGCGCGCTTGGATGATTATTCCGATCCAGCTCGTTTCAGGGTTTCAACTGGTATTTCAATCCAGTGGATCTCGCCCATGGGGCCAATGCTAATTAGTTTTGCTTATCCGTTGCAAGAAGAAGAAGATGATAAGACCAAGACATTTAGCTTTAACATTAGTAACACTTTCTAAGGAGTTTTCTGTGAACAAACTATTTAAAAACACAGCATTAGTAGTATTAGCGACGCTAACCATGGGTACCTCGGTACAGGCTTTAGCGCACAAGGTTGGTATTGTTGATATGCAAACCATCTATGCTCAGGTACCGCAAACTGCGGCTATCGAAAACACTCTAAAAGGTGAATTCTCTGAGCGCCGTCAAGAGCTTGAAAAGCTGCAGGGCGATATTCGTTTTGAAATCGAAAAGTTTCAGCGTGAAGCGCCAACCATGAGCGAAGACCAGAAAAAAGCGCTTAACGACAAGATCAACAACATGCAAAAACAGTTTGCTGAAAAAGGTCGTCCACTAGAGCAAGAGATCAAGCAGCGTCAAAACCAAGAGTTGGCCAAGCTACAGAAAACCATTATTACGGCTATTGAAGAAGTTGCCAAAGATGGTGACTATGACGAAGTTAAGGTGAAAGACGGTACTATTTACTTCAACCCTAAAGAAGTGACTGACCTGTCAGGTAAAGTGGTTGAGCGCGTAAGTAAGAAGTAATGATGGCAAAAAGCTTAGCTGACATCGCACAACATCTAGGTGCCGAGCTAATCGGCGACGGCACCTTTGAAGTCGTTGGCATACAGACGCTTGGAAAAGCAACTGCGGCGCATATTAGTTTTTTAGCGAATAAAAAGTATCGTAGCCAGCTGGCCGATACTCAGGCTGGTGCTGTGATCCTTAGTGCCGCCGATGCCGAGCACTTCGCCGGCAACAAACTGATTTGCCAGGACCCTTATGTAGCCTATGCCAAGCTGGCACAGCTGCTCGATAGTACGCCGGCTTCGGCCGTGGGGATTCACCCAAGCGCGGTGATTAGCCCAGATGCCAAGGTGAGCCCCAGCGCCAATATTGGCCCACTGGTGGTGATAGAAGCAGGGGCGGTGATTGGTGAGCATGCGCAAATCGGTTCGCACTGTTTTATCGGCAAAGGTGCGCAAATCGGTGCCTATACCAAGTTGTGGAATAACGTGACTGTGTACCATCAGGTGCAGTTGGGCGAACACTGCTTAGTGCAAGCCAATACTGTAATTGGTGCCGATGGTTTTGGTTATGCTAATGAGCGTGGACAATGGGTGAAGATCCCTCAGGTCGGCTCTGTTATAATCGGCAACCGCGTTGAGATTGGTGCCAGTACCACCATAGATCGCGGCGCTATCGACGATACTATTATCCACGATAACGTGATTATCGATAACCAGTGTCAAATTGCCCACAATGTGGAAATTTGCGAAGGCACCGCCATTGCCGGCTGTACCGTGGTTGCGGGTAGTACTAAAATTGGTCGTTACTGTCAGATTGGCGGCCTAAGTGCCATTACAGGTCATGTAGAGATCTGTGACAAGGTGGTGCTAACTGGTATGAATATGGTTACCAGTGGCATCAATGAGCCGGGTATCTACTCTTCGGGCTTGCCACACAGCAAGAATAAAGAGTGGCGTCGTACCATAGCGCACCTACGCAATATTGGTGACATGAATAAGCGTATCAAGGCCATAGAGGCCGAGCTTAAGTCACAAGAATAACTTTGTTTTAAGGAAAAGAAGTTGGCTAATCAGTTAAATAGCTTAGACATTCAAGAGATACTGAGTTTACTACCGCACCGTTATCCGATGTTGTTAGTAGACAAGGTGTTAGATTACACCCCAGGTGAAAGTCTGCATGCAATCAAAAATGTGACCATCAATGAGCCTATCTTTACCGGTCACTTTCCTGAGCAGCCAATTTTCCCAGGCGTAATGATCCTTGAAGCCATGGCCCAGGCCACAGGTCTATTGGGTTTTAAAACCACAGAAAATCGTGGTGAGAACGAGCTATACTTGTTTGCAGCCATCGACAATGCGCGCTTTAAGCAGCCGGTATTACCAGGCGATACCATGCACTTGCATGTGAAGTTTTTAAAAGAGCGTCGCAATTTGTGGAAATTCTACGGCGAAGCACGTGTTGACGATAAAGTCGTGTGCACCGCCGAACTAATGTGTGCAAGAAGAGAGTTTTAATCGTGATCCATCCGACCGCAATTATCGAACCCGGTGCAAAACTTGCTGATGATGTTCAAGTTGGCGCTTATAGCTATATAGGCAATGACGTTGAAATCGGTGCAGGTACTATTATTGAATCTCATGTGGTAGTCAAAGGGCCGTCGAAAATCGGCAAAAACAACCACATCTTTCAATTCGCATCGGTAGGCGAGGCGTGCCAGGATAAAAAATACAAGGATGAACCGACGCAGCTGATCATTGGCGATAACAACATTATTCGCGAATGCGCCACGATTCACCGTGGCACCATTCAGGATCAGGGTATCACCAAGATCGGCAGCAATAACCTGTTTATGGCCTATACCCATGTTGCCCACGACGCGGTAATTGGCGACAACGTTATTTTCGCTAATAACGCCAGTGTCGCGGGCCACGTGCACATAGGCGACTGGGTGATCCTAGCGGGTAACTCAGGCGTGCATCAGTTCTGTAAAGTGGGTGCTCATGCCTTTATCGGCATGTACTCAGGTGTAAACCAGGATGTACCACCTTATGTGACTACAATCGGCACGCCTGCGCGCCCGGTTGCTATCAATACCGAAGGCTTGAAGCGTCGCGGTTTTGAATCTGACGAGATCATGGCCCTGCGCCGTGCTTATAAGACCTTGTTCCGTAAGGGATTGAAGGCCGATGAAGCGCTGGCACAGTTGCAAGAGGAAGTGGCTAACTTCCCTGCCATTCAGCCTATGATTGACTTGGTCACCAACTCTACACGCGGCATTATTCGTTAATAAAGCCGTAAGTAGAGCAGCTAAATTAGAAAAAACGCTAACCTGGTTAGCGTTTTTTTATACCTGTTTAAATTTGGCTGATGGCACGATACTCTTCATACTGCTGATATAACTCCTTGTGGCTAGCCACAGCTTTGAGCTGGCCTTCGTCCATCCACAGCACCTTATCCATATGATTCAGCAGTGAAGTTTCATGAGTGCTTATCACAAGGGTTTTGTTTTTAGTCAGGGTTAAGACAGCATCTAATACCTTGCTTTGATTAACAGAATCCAGGCCGCGGGTGGGTTCATCCAATATCAGCACCTGTGGGTCGCGCAAAAACAGCTGCGCCAAGTGCAGACGTCTGGCTTCGCCGGCGGACAATTGGCGTCCGGTGGCTCCTACCTGAGTGTCCAGGCGCTTAGTCATTTGCTTTACCGTGGTCGCCAGTTGCGCCTGCTCGAGCGCCGACCAGATTTCATCATCAGTGGCATCCTCCTTGGCAAGCAGCAGGTTTTCTTTAATGCTGGCACTAAAGGTGTGGCTGAATTGATTGAGCACGCCCAGCTCTTGATTAAGCCAAGCGGGGTCAAGCATCTCAACGTGAGTATCAAACGCCAGGGCTTGCCCTTGTTGCGCATGTAATTGCGCCGTTAGCAGGCCAAGTAAGGTGGACTTACCGGCGCCGCTTCTGCCGACTATGGCCAGCTTCTCACCTCGCTTTATGTCCAGAGATAAGGATTGAAAAACAGGGGGCTGATCTGGGTAGGCAAAGCAAACTCGTTCGAGAGAAAAGATAAACTCGGCGTGAGCTTTTCCTTGTTGCACCTGTGTTGGCGTTTTATCCGCTTCGGCCAATTGAGCACGAATGCGCCCGGCGCTGGCCAGGGTCAGTTCCAGTTTGAGCATGGCATCGGGCAGCATAAGCACGGACTCAAAGGCGCCTAATACCAAGAGCACCAGCATGGCCAGCTCAACCCTAGCCAGCTGGCCGCCAGTGACTAGGGGGATCAAAACCACAAGTGCCAGAACTATAGTGAGCTGGCTGATAAACAGCGACAGCCCCTGATGGGTGGCAAACCAGCGATGTGCCTTTTGTTGCTCTTTGGCCAGCGCTTGCTGCGCCTTATCCAGGCTTTGCCAATATTGTTGGGCGGCGCCCGCTAAATGCAGCTCTTTTAAGCCGCGCGCACCCTCTACCAGGCATTCACTTAACTTGCTTTGCGCATCCCCAGTGCGTTTGCCGACCCCTTTTAGATTACGACCAAGCCAGGCGGGCAAAACAACCCCGATTATAAGTAAGGCCGCAAGGGTCATTAGCATTAGCTCTAGGCTGTAGCTGCCGAGCACCCAGGCAAGCAAGGGCAGGGCTGTCATTGCCAATAACAGGGGTACTAGAACACCGATATAAAATTCATCGAGTTGCTCAACGTCTTCTTGCAACTGAGACAGGCGTTGCCCGACACTGCTAAAGCCTTGTACGGGGGCCTGGGTGAGAGCATCGAAAATACGCACCCGCAGGGTTTTGAGTATTAAAAAGGTGGTGTTGTGATTGACCAGGCGCTGGGCGTAGCCGCTCGCGGTGCGGACAATGGCCAGGAAGCGAATAATGCCCGCCGGGGTGAAGTAGTTCATGGTCACCCCTTGTAAACCGGCGGCGGCCATAGCCGCTAAAAACCAGGCGGAAACGGCCAGCAGGGTAATATTGGCGGCCAGGGCAAGAAAAGCCAAAAATAGACCTAACAGCGCCCAGCCAAGGTGGGGGCGAATGAGGGAAATAAGAAAGCGCCAATTAGCCATAAGCCACCTCCGGCGCTTTAAGCATGGTGCCAAGCTGTGAGTTGTTATCGGCGGCAAGCTCGCTATAACTGCCTTGCTCAACTAGCTTGCCCTGTTGAAGCACAAGAACCTGATCGGCTTGGCTCAAGGTATTGAGTCTATGAGCTATGATCACCACTAGAGTTTCTTGACTGATGCGCTCAAGGCAGGCTTGTACCTTTTGCTCGCTTTGCTTATCGAGCGCCGCCGTGGGTTCATCTAAAAACACTATATCCGGTCGGCGCAGTAATGCTCTGGCCAGGGCTAAACGCTGTATCTGCCCACCGGATAGACCCTGACCCAATTCGCCGATTTGGGTATCGTACTGATGAGGCAGAGACATGATAAAGGTATCTAAATCCAGCTCTTTGCAAAGCGCGCGTATAGCCTCAAGGTCGATAGAGTCGCTGCCAAGGGCGATGTTCTCGGCCAGGGTGCCACTAAATAAGGTCGGTGTTTGTGCGACCCAGGCAATGCGCTGTTGATAGTTGGCAATATCGATATCCGTTAACGCTATGCCGTTGATGCGTATGGCCGAGTTTGCTTGCGGATATAAGCCCATCAAGCAGTCCATCAGGGTGGATTTACCGGCGCCGCTTTGACCCACCAAGGCGAGTATGCCGTTAGCTCCTGTGCTAAAACTGATATTGTTCAACACCGCATTGGCGCCTTTATCAAGGTGCAGGAATAAATTCTGCACTTCTAACTTGGTGATAGATTCTAGCTTAACCTTATCTCTTTGTTCTTCTTGCTGTGGGTCTTGTGTGCTCAAAAGCGCCAGCATGGAGTCGGCGCTGGCCAGACCCTTGAGCTTGGCGTGGTAATGCTGCCCCAACTGACGCAGCGGTAGATAAAACTCAGGTGCCAACAAAAGCACCACAAAACCTGTGGCAAAATCCAGGGTGCCGAAATACAAACGAAATCCTATGATCACCGCCACCAGAGCAATGCTGATGGTGGCTAAAAATTCTAATGCCAGGGTGGAGATAAAGGCGATACGTAATACCGATAGAGTCGATATACGAAACTGATCCGCCATCTGCTCAACGCGTTTAACCTGGCTCTGGGCGTTGTTAAATAGTTTTAATTGAGTCAGGCCGTTTAGGCGATCAAAAAAGAACTGCCCCATATACTGTAGGCGTTGCCAATTCCGCTCATTCAGTGCCTGCGCCTTATAGCCAATAAGGATCATAAAAAATGGAATAAGTGGCGCGGTAATAAGAAAAATAAGCCCGGATTTCCAGTCGATGGGAAATACTACGGCGATAATGGCAAAGGGAATAAGCCCGGCATAGGCCACCGCCGGCAGGTATTTGGCGAAGTAATCGTGCAGGGCTTCCACTCCCTGATTAAGGGTGAGTACCCACTGTGATGCCGGGCGACTTGCTAAGCCGTTTTCTTGCTGTTTGACCAAGGCCTTCCACAGGGCTTCACGCATCGCCAGCTTTATATTCAGTGCACTGCGCTCAGCCATGGCGCGACTGGCTCCTATTAAGAGCGCCCGCAGCAGGCTTAACCCAGCCAGCCAATACAGGGCTTGTGCCTGCTCGGCTAGGTCTTGTCCGGCAAACATCACCTTATGACATAGCTGGGCCAGCACATAGCAACTGATGATCATTAAGACACCACTGCTAAAGCCTAAAAATATGCTTAGCAGCAAGGGGCGATTATGGGGGCGGGTAAACTCTTTTAAAAAGGCGCGCAGCTGCAGTTGCTGCGCGCGATTTGGTTGGGGATTCATGAGCTTAGAAGTGCTCCTGCTCGTCGTCTGCGATACTGTCTGTGTGCTGTTGCATTTCATACCACATCACATTAATTACGCCGAAAGCAACGGCAAAGAGTACCCCTAATATCCAAGCGAAATACCACATAATGCCTCCTTAATAACTGCCGTGAGAGTTGTTTTCAATTTCTTCATGACTGACGCGACGCCACATCTTCACATAACACCAGGTGGTATAGGCCAGCACTATGGGCAGCAGCAGTGCCACCACGATAAACATAATGTTAAGGGTCAGATGGCTGGAAACCGCATCCCAAATAGTCAGGCTCATATTGGCATCATGGCTTGAAGGCATGATGAAGGGGAACAGACTGGCACCAAAGGTCATAATAATGCCTACCAGCATCAAGCTGGTGAGGATAAAGCCCAGCCCCGCCTTGTTACGCCAAGAGCAAAGCAGAGCCAATATGCCAGCCACAAAAGCCAGTATCGGGAAGGCCATACTCCAAGGGCGTTGTTGATAGCCGTCAAGCCATAAGCCGGTACCTGTTTTCACTGTTTTTGCCAGCGGATCGGCATGACTACCGGGCTCGGCCATGGTGATAATCTGCATGCCCTCGATTTGTGTTAACCAAACTCCGGCAATGGCAAAGCCTACCAAAGCTATGATTAATGCCAGGCGCCCCAATTTAGCGGCGCGTGAGGCAACCGGATCTACGGTGCGCAGTTGCAACCAGAGACCGCCATGGGCGACCAACATGGCGACGCTAATAAGGCCGCAAAGCAGGGCAAAGGGGTTGACCAGGGCAAAGAAAGAGCCCAAGTAGCTGACCCGCATAAGATTATCTATATGCAAGGGCACCCCTTGGATAAGGTTGCCAAAGGCGACACCAAAAATCAGTGCCGGAATAAAACTGCCAGTAAAGAGTGCCCAGTCCCAGCGGTTACGCCAAGTCGGGTTATCCAGCTTGGAGCGATAGTCAAAGGCCAAGGGACGGAAAAACAGCGCAAACAGCACCAGCATCATGGCGAAGTAAAAGCCGGAAAAGGCCGCGGCATACACCATGGGCCAGGCGGCAAACAGGGCGCCACCGGCGGTAATAAGCCAGACCTGGTTGCCGTCCCAGTGTGCGCCAACGGTGTTAATGACCACACGGCGCTCGACATCTTTTTTGGCGACAAAGGGCAGCAAGACGGCGGCACCCATATCCATGCCATCGGTGATGGCAAAGCCGATAAGCAGGGCACCAATTAACAGCCACCAGATCAGTTTTAGGGTTTCGTAATCGAAAATCATACCTGAGTCTCCTTAAGGGCAGCCTGGCGTTCAAAATGATACTTGCCGGTATGCAGCGAGCTCGGCCCTTGTTTAATAAAGTGCAGCATTAACCACACCTCGATAATGGCCAGTATGGTGTAGAAGATAATAAAGCCGGTGAGGGAGATCAGCACATCATTAAAGGTCAGGCTGGAGGTGGCCATAAAGGTAGGCAGCACTTCGGAAATCGCCCAGGGTTGGCGACCGAACTCGGCCACAAACCAGCCTGTTTCTATGGCTATCCAGGGCAGGGGAATGGCAAATAAGGCGGCTTTAAGCAGCCAGCGTTTACGCTCAATAACCCGTTTAGCGTTGTAATAGAAAGAGGCGGCGAAGATAAAGAGCATGATCACCCCACAGGCTACCATGATGCGGAAGGTCCAAAACAGCGGCCCAACGGCAGGGATGGAGTCCTTCACCGCCTTAGCGATTTCTTCTTCGCTGGCGTTATAGACATCATCGCGATAGCGCTTAAGCAACAAGCCATAGCCTAGGTCGGCCTTGTACTTGTCAAATTCGGCAATGATCTCGGAGCGGGTATCGCCATTACGCAACTTTTCCAGATAGCGATAGGCAATCATACCGCTGCGGATCCGTACCTCGTGCTGCTGCTGTAACTCCTTGATACCTGTGACCTCTTCATCAAGTGAGCGGGTGGCAATAATGCCCATCACATAGGGGATTTTAACCGCGGCATGGGTTTCCTGCGCGTCTGAGTCGGGAATGCCGAACAGGGTAAAGGCGGCGGGAGCGGGCTCGGTTTCCCATTCTGCTTCAATGGCGGCGAGTTTAACCTTTTGCACCTCACCGACCTCATATCCTGACTCATCGCCAAGCAAGATCACGCACAGCACAGAGGCTAAACCAAAGCTACAGGCCACCGAAAACGAGCGTTTGGCAAAGGCCACATCGCGCCCTTTAAGCAGGTAATAGGCGCTGATCCCAAGCACAAACATGGACGCGGCGACATAGCCGGCGGACACGGTATGAATAAACTTCACCTGGGCAACCGGGTTAAAGACCAGCTCGGCAAAGCTTTGCATTTCCATGCGCATGGTTTGGTAATTAAATTCTGAGCCCACCGGATTTTGCATCCAGCCGTTGGCGATAAGGATCCACAGCGCCGAGAGGTTAGTGCCTATGGCCATTAAGAAGGTTACACCCAGGTGTTGCACCTTGGTTAGGCGATCCCAGCCGAGGAAGAACATGCCAACAAAGGTGGATTCGAGGAAGAAAGCCATCAGGCCTTCGATGGCCAGCGGCGCGCCGAAGATGTCGCCGACATAATGCGAATAGTAGGACCAGTTGGTACCAAACTCGAACTCCATGGTCAGCCCGGTGGCGACCCCAAGCGCAAAGTTAATACCGAATAACTTGCCCCAAAACTTGGTCATATCACGATATATTTCTCGCCCCGTCATCACATAGACGGATTCCATTATCACCAAAATCCATGTCATCCCTAATGTCAATGGCACGAATAAAAAGTGATAGAAGGCCGTTATTGCAAATTGCAGACGGGATATGTCTACAAAGGATTCATCTATCATGGTTTACCCCTAATGTAAGCTGTTTGAACTTTCAGTAATAATTGAAAGTTTGCATAGTATCCGTACTTGTTGGTTAACAGTCAACCACATATTAGCAGTTGCTAATTTATAAAAAAGCCCATTGCGATGAAAAAACAGCCTGCTTGTGCCTGGCTTGCGTCTGACTTGTGTTAAGTGCCGAGGGGTTAAAGAATCGGCTATATTTCAGCGCCATGGATTTGTGCGCCGCTAAGGTTTTAAGCACACCCTAAACAGGGTAGACTAGGCTGTTAATAATAACAGTGGTAATGGGAAGCCCCCTTTAAATGAGCGCAGCAGCTAAACCTCTACGTATCGGTATTGTTGCCGGAGAAATGTCGGGCGACATTCTCGGCGAAGGCCTGATGAAAGCGATATTGAAATCTCACCCGGATGCAGAGTTTGTCGGCATAGGTGGCCCGCGTATGCAGGCACTGGGCTGTGACAGCCTGTTTGATATGGAAGAGTTGTCGGTGATGGGTCTGGTTGAGGTGCTCTCACGTTTGCCACGTCTGCTGCGTATTCGCAAAGGACTGGTGCAGCATTTTATCGCTAACCCGCCGGATGTGTTTGTCGGTATCGATGCGCCGGACTTCAACTTGCGTGTTGAACTGCCCCTTAAAGAAGCGGGTATCAAGACTGTGCATTATGTCAGCCCTTCGGTGTGGGCATGGCGACAAAAGCGTATTCATAAAATCGCTAAAGCCACCAACCTGGTGCTTTCCCTGTTACCCTTTGAAAAAGCATTTTACGATGAGCATCAGGTGCCCTGCACCTTTGTCGGTCACACCCTGGCCGATGATATTGCCGTTGAGCAGGATAATACCCAGGCGCGGGAGCAATTAGGCTTATCGCCCGAGGATAAGGTACTTGCTTTGCTACCTGGCAGCCGTGGCTCCGAGGTTGGCTTGCTAACTCCTACCTATGCGCAAACCGCCGAGCGTTTGCAGCAGCAAAATCCGGACTTAAAAGTAGTGGTGCCTTTGGTTAATGAAGCTCGTAAGGAGCAGTTTTTAGCACTGCAACAAGAGCATGCGCCAAACCTAAAGGCTATTTTGCTTGACGGTCAGTCCAGCTTGGCAATGCAGGCCAGCGACGCCATTTTGCTGGCCTCCGGGACCGCCTCGTTGGAAGGCATGTTGTATAAAAAGCCCATGGTGGTGGGTTATAAGCTTAAACCCATGACTTACTGGATGGTGCAAAACGTCTTTACTTTTACCATCAAGTATTTCTCGCTGCCAAACCTGCTGGCCGATGAAGAATTAGTGCCCGAATATTTGCAACATGAATGCAATGTCGATGCCCTGTGTGCGGCGCTGGAGACGCGCCTGTACGGTGACAACAGTACGCTAATCGCCCGTTTTACCGAAATTCATCAAAATATTCGTTGTGATGCCAGCCGTCAGGCGGCCAAAGCCGTATTGGAGCTTATCGATGCAAATTAATCGCCCTGACGTTCAATATATTGCCGGTGTCGATGAAGTAGGACGCGGCCCCTTGGTGGGCGATGTGGTCACCGCCGCGGTGATCCTTGACCCCAATAAGCCTATTGCCGGTCTAACCGACTCGAAAAAGCTAAGCGATAAAAAGCGCCAGGCCTTGAGCGAAGAAATCAAAGAAAAAGCCCTGAGTTACTGCATTGCCCGCGCCACGGTGGCAGAGATTGACGAGCTTAATATTCTCCACGCTACCATGCTGGCCATGAGCCGCGCCGTAGCCGGTTTGGATATTACCCCAGACTTTGTGTTTGTTGATGGTAACCGTTTACCGGCGCTCGATATGGCGGCGCAGGCCGTGGTGAAAGGGGATGCGCTGGTGGCGGAGATCAGTGCTGCATCTATTTTGGCTAAAGTGGCGCGCGATCAGGAAATGATCGAGCTTGATGCCCAGTATCCTCAATACGGCTTTGCCGGGCATAAAGGCTATCCGACCAAGGCGCATTTTGAAGCCTTGGCCGAGCATGGTGCCCTTGAGCAGCACAGAAAAAGTTTTAAGCCCGTACAAAGGGTACTGGCCGAGCGAGGACAATAAGCTATGGCTGCACCTCAGTTCGTTCATTTACGGGTTCATAGCGACTTTTCCATGGTCGATGGCCTGGCTAAAACCAAGCCCATAGTCGCTAAGGCGCAGGAGTTGCAGCTCAGCGCTCTGGCCATTACCGATCAAATGAACCTCTGCGGCCTGGTGCGCTTTTATGGTGCGGCCCATGGCGCCGGGATTAAGCCCATAGTCGGGGCCGATATCTGGCTTAATACCCCGGAATTTCCCGATGAGCCTTGTCGTTTACTATTGCTGGCGAAAAACAATCAGGGTTATCAAAACCTCACCTTGCTTATTTCCAAAGCCTATTTGCGCGGTCATGTAATGCACCGTGCCATGGTCGACAGAGACTGGCTGGCAGAGCATGGTGAAGGCCTGATCATTATTAGCGGCGGTAAAGACGGTGACCTGGGTAAGGCACTGCTCAAAGGTAATGCCGGTATTATCGAAGAGATCAGCCAGTTTTATCGCACTCATTTCCCCGGTGATTATTATTTAGAGCTGATCCGCACCTCGCGCGCCGACGAAGAAACTTATTTACACCTGGCGGTTGAGCACGCCTATGCGCATCAGCTGCCTGTGGTGGCCACCAACGAAGTGGTCTTCTTAAAACCGGACGACTTTGAGCCCCATGAAATCCGTGTAGCCATCCACGACGGTTACACCCTGGAAGATAAGCGCAGACCTAAGCGTTTCTCGCAGGAGCAATATCTAAAAACGCCCGAGCAAATGACCGAGCTGTTTAGTGATATTCCCGAGGCACTGCAAAACACGGTGGAAATTGCCAAGCGCTGTAACGTCACAGTGCAACTGGGCACTTATTTCTTACCGGATTACCCCACGGGCTCGCTGAAAATTGATGACTTCCTGGTTAAGGTCTCTCAGGACGGTCTTGAAGAGCGTTTACAATTCTTATTCCCCGACGAGCAGGTGCGCGCCGAGCGCCGCGGTGAATACGATGAGCGTTTACAAATCGAGCTCGATGTAATCAACCAAATGGGATTCCCAGGTTACTTCTTGATCGTAATGGAGTTCATCCAGTGGTCCAAGGATAACAATATTCCTGTGGGCCCGGGGCGGGGCTCGGGTGCTGGTTCACTTGTGGCCTATGCCCTGAAGATCACCGACCTGGATCCATTGCAATTTGACCTGCTATTCGAGCGATTCCTAAACCCAGAGCGGGTGTCCATGCCCGACTTCGACGTCGACTTCTGTATGGACCGCCGCGATGAGGTAATCGACCACGTAGCCAAGTTGTATGGCCGCGATGCGGTATCCCAGATCATCACCTTTGGTACCATGGCGGCCAAGGCGGTAATTCGTGACGTGGGCCGGGTGCTGGGTCACCCTTATGGTTTTGTTGACCGAATTTCCAAGCTGATCCCAGCTGATCCGGGTATGACGCTTGCCAAAGCATTTGAAATCGAACCGCGTTTACCGGAGGCCTATGATGGTGACGAGGAAGTACGCGACCTGATAGACATGTGCCGTATTCTCGAGGGCTGTACGCGTAACGCCGGTAAACACGCCGGTGGGGTTGTGATCTCACCCACTACCATTACCGATTTTGCCGCCCTGTACTGCGATGAAGAGGGCAAGTTCCCGGTTACCCAGTTCGATAAGAACGATGTAGAAACCGCCGGTCTGGTTAAATTCGACTTCCTGGGTCTGCGTACACTGACTATTTTGCAGTGGGCCTTGGATATGACCAACGAGCGTCTTGCCCGCGAAGGCAAGGAGCCGGTGGATATCAATGCCATTCCTTTGGATGACAGGCCCAGTATCGAGCTGCTGCTGCGCGCCGAAACCACGGCGGTATTCCAGCTCGAATCCCGCGGTATGAAAGACCTTATTCGTCGTCTTAAGCCGGACTGCTTTGAAGATATGATAGCCCTGGTGGCCTTGTTCCGTCCGGGGCCACTGCAATCGGGCATGGTAGATAACTTTATCGACCGTAAGCATGGTAACGAGGAAATCTCTTACCCAGATGCCCAGTACCAGCACACCAGCTTGCAACCCATTTTGGAGCCGACCTATGGCGTAATCCTGTATCAGGAACAGGTTATGCAAATCGCCCAGGTTCTGGCGGGTTACTCGCTCGGTGGCGCCGACTTATTACGTCGAGCCATGGGTAAGAAAAAGCCGGAAGAAATGGCCAAGCAGCGCTCGACCTTCGAAGAAGGGGCGATACAAAACGGCGTTGACGGCGAACTGGCGATGAAAATCTTCGACCTGGTAGAGAAATTCGCTGGTTATGGTTTTAACAAATCACACTCCGCCGCGTATGCCCTGGTGTCGTATCAGACCCTGTGGATGAAAACCCATTATCCGTCCGAATTTATGGCCGCGGTAATGTCGGCGGATATGGATAACACGGACAAGATAGTTACCCTGGTGGACGAATGTGAAAACATGAAGCTCACCTTGTTGCCACCGGATGTCAACGCCGGCCTGTATAAGTTTACCGTGAACAAGCAAGGCGAGATTGTCTATGGTATCGGCGCCATTAAAGGCGTGGGTGAAGGCCCGGTAGAAGCGATTTTGAGCGCCCGTGAGCAGGAAGGGCCGTTTAAGGACCTGTTCGACTTCTGTGCCCGAGTTGATTTAAAGCGCCTTAATAAGCGGGTGATCGAAAAACTGATTATGGCCGGTGCCATGGATAAGCTGGGCCCGGATCCTGTGCAAGGTGGTCGCGCCATCTTGATGGCTTCATTGCCAGAAGCGATTAAATCTGCAGAGCAGCATAATAAGGCCGAACAGCTAGGGCAGGGCGACCTCTTTGGCCTCTTGGCCACCGAGCCGGAAGAGGTTGAACAAGCCTTTAAACGAGTGCCATACTTTACCGATAATCAATGGCTTGATGGTGAGCGTGATACCCTGGGATTATTCCTAACCGGGCACCCAATCAATCAGTATCGTGGCGAACTTAAGCATTATACCAGCGGTAAACTCGTCGATCTGACGCCGACTGAGCGAGATGTGCAAACCACGGCGGCGGGCTTGGTGATCAGCGCCCGAACTTTGATAAATAAGAAGAATAAACGCTGGGGATTAATCACCTTAGATGACAAGAGTGCCCGTCTTGATGTACGCTTATTCCCAGAACAGTTTGAAATGTTCCAAGAATTGCTGCAAATCAACAATATCTTGGTGATAACTGGACAGGTCAGCTTTGATAACTTCTCTGGCGGCATTACAATGACCGCCCGAGACGTCTGTACCCTCGCCGAGGCCCGTGAAAAACGCATTAAAGCGATGAAAATGACGGTGGATATGGCACAAGTTGATGACAACTTCTTCGAAAAGTTGGAAAAAGTGCTGGAACCGTACAAGTTTGGCACCTGTCCGGTAAAAATACTGTACCGGCGACCAGATGCCTTGGCTGAGCTGGAACTAGGAACACAATGGTGTGTGACGCCTGCGGATGACTTAATTCATAAGTTATCTCTGATGGCGGCACAAAATATAGAATTAGAATTTAATTAAATGGGTTAATGAGCGCATGAGTCTCAATTATTTGGATTTCGAACTGCCAATTGCCGAATTGGAAGCGAAGATTGAAGAGCTACGCAACGTCAGTCGAGCGGGCGAGCTGGATTTAGGGCTGGAAGAAGAAGTCGGTCGCCTAAAAGAGAAAAGTGTTGAACTAACTAATAAAATCTTTTCTGAACTAGGTGCCTGGCAGGTTTCACAACTGGCTCGTCACCCACTGCGTCCTTATACACGTGATTACATCGAGCGTATTTTTACCGAGTTCGACGAACTCGCGGGCGATCGTGCATTTGCAAACGATCCTGCCATTCTTGGTGGTGTAGCACGTTTAGATGGTGAGCCGGTTATGGTTATCGGTCAGCAAAAAGGCCGTGACACAGCTGAAAAGATCAAACGTAACTTTGGCATGCCAAAGCCGGAAGGTTACCGTAAGGCCTTGCGCCTGATGGAAATGGCTGAGCGTTTTAAAATGCCAATTTTCACCTTTATCGACACTCCGGGTGCATACCCAGGTGTAGGCGCGGAAGAGCGTGGCCAAAGTGAAGCCATCGCCCGTAACCTAAAAGTAATGGCGGCGTTGAAAGTGCCAACCATCTGTACCGTGATCGGTGAAGGTGGTTCAGGTGGCGCCCTTGCCATTGGTGTGGGTGACCGCGTTAACATGTTGCAATACAGCACTTACTCGGTAATTTCTCCTGAAGGTTGTGCATCAATCCTTTGGAAGAGCGCCGAGAAAGCACCATTGGCCGCTGAAGCCATGGGTGTAACCGCAAAGCGCGTTAAAGAGTTGGATTTGATCAACAACATTATCGAAGAGCCGCTAGGCGGCGCGCACCGTAACTACGATGCCATGGCCAAGAGCCTAAAGGCACAGTTAAAGCGTGACCTGGCCGAGCTGCGTGAAAACAGCGTTGAAGAAATGCTGGACTTGCGCTACAAACGCTTAATGAGCTTCGGTTACTGTTAAGCAAAAAAGGCCGCTCAGTCGGCCTTTTTTAATGCCAGTCTAACACCGCCCAATGACCAGCCTTATGTATACACGCTTTGCCACCCAATTAGAAAACCTGCTAAACGAGCTGCCACAATGCCAAGGCTTGGCGGTTGCTTTGAGCGGCGGCCTGGACTCCATGGTCTTGCTTGAGCTTGCTCAGCGTTTTGTCAAGGACAAGGGCATGCCCTTGTGTGCCATTCATATCCACCATGGCTTAAGTGCCAATGCCGACGATTGGCAGGCCTTTAGCGCCGAGCAATGTCGGATGCGTGGTATTGTTTTTTATAGCGAGCAGGTGGTGTTATCCGAGCAAACCCGGTTGGGTATTGAAGCCAAGGCGCGTCAGGCTCGTTATCAAGCCATGGATAAGGCCTTGCCAGCGGGTTATGCACTGTTACTAGGTCAACATAGTGACGATCAGGTAGAAACCTTTTTCCTGCGCTTGAAGCGAGGTGCCGGTCTTAAAGGGCTTGGCGGCATGCAGGCGCTAAGCTACTGGCAACAACGTCCTTTACTTAGACCTTTGCTGGGCATTAGTCGCAAGCAATTACAGCAGTATGTCGAAAGTCATGGCCTTGAGCATATTCACGACGAGTCTAATGACGACAGCCGCTTCGACCGTAACTTTCTGCGTAACCAGGTCTTGCCGTTACTTAACAAACGTTTCCCCGGCTTTAGCGCCAAGGTGGCGCAAACCACAGAGCTGCTACAACAGCAGCAGCGCCTGCTTGATGAGATTGCCGCTCAAGACCTAACCCAATTGGCAGTTAATCCCCAGCAACTGAGCCTGGCGCCGTTAATGGCCTTAGGCGCGGCCCGAGCCAATAATGTGTTGCGTTACTGGCTGCAGAGCCATGATGTCGCCATGCCTTCGCAATTGCAGCTGCAAAGCCTGTGCGAGCAGTTGTTAAACGCTCGTGCCGACAGCCAGCCGAGTTTATCGCTGCGCACTCATAGTGGCGATGAGGTGAGTGTACGTCGCTTTAACGAGCAGCTGTACTTGGTTGAAAATCAAGTCGAATTATTGGCACAGCAACTAGGTTGCCCAGGTCCCCATACCCTAAAAGATGCACGTGTTTTAAGCTGTGAGCCGGGGCAGGGAGTCAGAGCGCCACACGCCGAGGAGCAAGTCTGGGTGCGCTTTGGTGTGCTTAATGCCCGCATTCGTCCACAGCACAAACCTTATGGCAATAAACTAAGTCACTGGCTCAA
Organism: Pseudoalteromonas qingdaonensis; assembly: GCF_038739665.1. Lineage (NCBI taxonomy): Bacteria > Pseudomonadati > Pseudomonadota > Gammaproteobacteria > Alteromonadales > Pseudoalteromonadaceae > Pseudoalteromonas > Pseudoalteromonas qingdaonensis. Next base: position 139,803 of record NZ_JBCGCU010000003.1, read on the forward strand.
AGAGCTTAAGGTTCCGCCCTGGGAGCGCCAACGTATTCCACTTATTTTTTATGGCGACACCCTAGTGGCCGTGGTGGGTTACTTTTATAATTACGACTTTTTGGCACAACAAGGATTGCAATGGCAATTGAAAACAACTCTTCCCCAAAGCCCCCTCATGTAGGTTTATCTTTGGTGCAAAAAGCACCCTTGGCTACGCTAGTTACCTTGATTTTGCTGGCTGTGGTGGTCGGTGTTTATGGGCCAATGTGGTCTGTATTGGTAATTGCGCTGATTGCCGGAGTCGGTTGTGGTGTTTTATTACTCGCCTATTGGCTGGGTAAGGGCGGCATCTATTTTATTCTTGGTTTGTTGGTGCCCCTGTTGGCGGTGATCTTCACTGAGCTGCCAAGCTTTACTTCCTTGTATCAGCTTATTTTGGCGTTCTTTTGCGGCTTTTGGTTATCGCTGTGGGCGTTTATGCTCGTCAAGGGGACAGCAGATAAATCAGGGGCACCGCGATAGGTGTTACGGCCGCTGAATTTGGCCTGATACAAGGCCTTATCGGCGCGCTCGAACAAGCTCATATTCACATCCTTGGCCTGAGCAAGGGCAAAGCCTATGCTGCAGCTGACGCCGTATCGGCTCATTAACTCACTGTTGGCCACTGCTGTTTGAATACGCTTGGCCACCACAGTATTGGTGGCGTAATTATCATCATCGACAAGAATGGCAAACTCATCACCGCCAAAACGAAAAATACAGTCGGTGGTGCGCACGCTCTGGCGTAAAATAGCGGCAAATTCCTGCAGGGTTTGGTCGCCAACCTGATGACCATGGCTATCGTTTACCTGCTTAAAATTATCCAGATCCAGCAACATTAAGCTAAAGTGGCGATGCTGACGTCGGCAGAGCTCCAGCTTTTTCTCCATATGCACATTAAAGTCGCTGCGGTTATTGAGTCCGGTCAGGGGATCGCGGGTTGCCAAGCGTAACACCCGGTTATAGGTCAGGGCATTGCGCAGTGGGTAGGCCAAGATCTGGTGCCATTTTTTAATTTGGGCTTGCAGTGTGGGAGCAAAGCGGCTGTCGCTTAAATAGACCAACTGGCCTAAATGCTCACCTTCAACCTCAATATCGAAACGATTAGCCACCGTATTGGCCTGGCTGTTTGTCATTTCATTGACGCCCAGGCTGGAGTGCAACTGTAAGCCGCTAAAGTGGAAGTGTGGACGCACATACTCGGCAAAGATGTCGAGCAGGGTGACGAGCTCAAGGCTGCGCTGCAGCTCTTGTGTCAAAGCGGTGACGTTGAGAGCCAAAGCAGGGCGGAATAAATGTGCCGCTTTGGTCGCATCATGGGTCGTTGCGTTATGACCGTATGTCAAAATATGGACGTTATCCAAGCTCTACACTCCAAGACTAAATTCGTATAGAGTTTTTATGCTAAAACTGTGCCAGTAATTCAAACTAGCCATAAAACAAGCCCTTGCTATAGTTAATTATTAGTCGGTCAGGGTTTTGACGCTACGGGAGCGCCATGCAGCAGCTGTTTATAGAAGTTATTGGCTTGTTAGTCAGTGCTGTGGTGCTGGTATGGCTGTTTAAACGCTTAGGTCTGCCGGTGATACTTGCCTACCTGGTTACCGGAGTTATGGCCGGCCCCCATGGTTTTGATTGGCTTGCCAGCGGCTCGCAGATGCATGGCATTGCTGAGCTCGGCATCGTATTTCTGCTCTTTAGTTTAGGTCTTGAGTTCTCCTTTCCCCGTCTGTTGGCGATGCGCAATATCGTATTTGGCGTTGGTTTACTGCAAGTGCTGGTGACCTCGAGCGTTTTCTTTTGCTGTCTGTGGTTATTCTCTTTCGATACCCTAAGTGCCTTTGCGGTGGCAACCCTAGTAGCTTTGTCGTCTACCGCCGTGGTGGTGAAATGTCTTAAAGACAGCGGCCAGTTACAAAAGCGTCGCGGCCAGCTGGCGGTGGGTGTCTTGTTATTTCAGGACTTGGCCGTGGTGCCCTTGCTGATCGCCATCCCTTTACTGGCAAGTGATACAGAGCAATCTTTACTTTATAACCTGGCCTTTGCACTTGGCAAAGGCGCCTTGGTTTGCGCCTTGTTGTGGGCCATAGGCAAGTGGTTATTGCCACTTATCTTTAATGAAGTGGCGCGGATGCGTAACGAAGAGCTTTTTGTGCTTACCACCTTACTGGTGACCCTGTTTGCTGGGGGGTTAACCTATTGGTTTGGTTTGTCTATGGCTTTGGGAGCGTTTTTGGCCGGTATGATGCTTGGTGAGAGCCAATACCGGCATCAATTGGAAAGCGATATTCGCCCGTTCCGCGATATTTTGATGGGGCTGTTTTTTGTTACTGTGGGCATGCAGCTGAGCCTGCTTTATGTGTTCTCAAATCTGCATATAGTGCTTGCGGTGCTGGTGGCCATGATGTTGCTTAAATGGCTCATTTTGGCGCTGATAGCCCAGCTAATGGGAGAGCGTAAAAGTGATGCCTTCAGCGCCGCACTAATGCTTTGCCAAATGGGTGAATTTGGCTTTGTGCTGGTGGCTTTGGCGAAAACTCATGGCATTTTGGCCACCGAGTTAGCGTCCTTGCTTATTGCTGTGGGCGTGTTATCCATGGCCATTACCCCTTATTTTATCGACTGTGCGCCGCGCTGGGTGCACAGCTTGTTTAGCACTTCGAGTGAGTCGGATCAGATTAATTGTGTCGATGAGCGCCAGGCGCATCATGTGATCATCTGTGGTTATGGCCGGGTGGGGCAAAATATCAGCCGCTTTTTAAGCGCCGAGGCCTTGCCCTTTGTTGCCATAGACTTAGACCCTTATCTGGTGCAGCAAGGGCGTTTGGCCAATTATCCCTTGATGTTTGGCGATGTCACACAAAAGGTGATTCTCCAGCGCGCCGGCGCTGCACAGGCACGCTTGGTGGTGATCACCTTTACCGACCTTAATAAGGTGAAACTATTGACCGAAGTGATCAAGGAAGTGGCCCCCGAGGTGAATATTTTGGCGCGTATGCCGGACGATGCTCATCTTGAAGAGCTTAAAGAATGCGGTGTGTCTGAGGTGGTGCCTGAATCGCTGGAGGCGAGCCTGATGCTCTCTTCCCATGTGTTGTTTATGAGTGGTGTGCCCATGAAGCGTATTCTACGCCGGGTGAGTCAGGAGCGGGAAAATCGTTATTCCCTGTTGCATAGCTTTTATATTAGCGATGAAGCGCCACACAGAGAGCTTCACAGTGACCGTTTGGAGTATCTGCATGTGATGGCTTTAGGGGATAACGCCTATGCGGTGGGTAAAACCATTGCCGAATTAAATCTGGGCCTGCGCCGCGTGAGTCTGGCGGCCATGCGCCGCCATGGTGAGGAAATTGACGACCCCTGCGCCGATACTGTATTGCAAGGTCAGGATGTGCTGGTACTTAAAGGCAAGCCGCGCCGAGTGGAACGTGCCGAGCGTTATTTACTCAATGGCAGCGATACTTAATGTGGCACTAATCCAAACACAAAAAGTGGCGTAATTCAGGCAATTTATTAAGTCCATCCTGATAGCCAAGGTCTATCAACTGCTGGGTATAGCGTTTTTCAAACAAGAGGTAGCTGGGTAAGCTCGACTCACTGTAGCGCTTCACACCTATGCCGCGTAGCAGCAGGCGAATGGCCAAAGGCAAGTCGTCATAATATTCGCTGCTTAGGGCATTAAAGTTGTGCGAGGGGTTAATCACAAAGGTGTCGATATGTTTAAGCTCTTGGTGCTCATCACCTTCTTTTAGCAGGCTTAGGGTACGGTTGATGCGCTCAACCCTTTCTAAATCCGCCTGCAGGGTATCGGCGAATACACTGTCGAGCAGGTGGCCGGCGATATGGGACATGCCCGGATAATGCGGCGCATATTTACGGTTTTCATCTTTAGGCTCCTCAACACCGATAACAAAAATGCGCTCGGCCCCGAGGTGAATGGCACTTGAAAGCGGCGACATCTGGTGAATGGAACCATCTCCATAGTATTGCTGTCGAATTTTTACACTGGGAAATATCACAGGGATGGCACTTGATGCCATCAGGTGCTCCATATGGATGCGGGCTTTTTGCCCCTGGCGTCTTACTCTTTGCCAGGGCTCAGCGCTTTGGCTTTGAAAAAAGGTAATGGAGTCGCCACTGCTGTAGTTCGAGGCGGTGACCGCCAAAGCATCGATAATGCCACGATGAATATTACGGTCGATGCGCTCCATCGGCAGCACCTCGGTCAATAATCGCCGTAGTGGCGCATTATTTAACAGGCTACCCGGAGCATGGTTGGCGTGTCCGGAACGAAAACTGGTGAGTATGTTGCGAAGGAGGTGGCCAAACACATGGGCAAAATCACTGCGATAGACGTCCGAGGTATGAAATTGGCTCCATACCGCATCAAGCTTGCGGCTGGCCAGATGGGCGCAGGACGCCCAGCAACCCAGTGCCACGGAATTGATAGCTCCGGCAGAGGTGCCGGTGATAATACGAAATGGCAGCGGCGCGGTACGCGGCAGGCTATGGGTAAGGGCCTTTAAAACCCCGACCTGGTAGGCCGCACGAGCACCACCGCCGCTTAAAAACAGCGCCGTGCCTTTTCGACCGCAATTAGTTTGCTTTCGCATGTTATTTGCACTTAAATGGAGACCTAGCTTTAATGTAAAAGATTCTTCAGTAAAAAGAAACGTATAGGCAATTTCGATGGAGATCTTGGCAGTGCCAATAATGGTCATCGTCCTTGCTGAAACCGTGGTTATGTTAACGGAGCCCCTATGAAAGAGCAGCCCCCCGAGCAAGACACGAAAACCCCGAACAGGAATACCCTGTTATTTGCCGCCATTGTTGTTGTGGTGCTGGTAATAGTCGTGGTTATCGCCCTAAGTAAGCAGCAAGAGCCAGCCCCTGAGCCAACGCCTGTTGCCGAACCTAAAGAGGTGGTTATCGAGCCGCCAGAGCCTGAGCTTGATACCAGTGCCGAGTTAGAGCCGCAGCCGACCCCTGAGCCTGTTCAGCCAGAGCCTGAACTTGAACCGGTTGTGGAAGAGCCGCCCTTGCCAAGTTTGGATGACAGCGATACCGAGGTGAGTGAGCGGGTAGAGCAATCCTTGGCGGCCAGCAGTGCCGAGCTTTTGGTTAATGATGATTTAATCCGTCGCACCGTGGTATTTGTTAATAATCTCGCCGTCGGTCGCGTTGCCAGCAATCACTCGCCGGTAACCAAGTTGCAACAGCCGTTTACCGTTGCCGAGGGTGAGGTGTTGACCATGGACCCACAAAGTTTTAAACGCTATGACCCTTATGTAGCCATTCTTACGGCTTTGGATAGCGAGCAGCTTTTAGGTCTGTATCAGCGCTTTGAACCTTTATTTGCTGAAGCCTATGGTGAAATAGGTGAGCCGGGTACCAGCTTTGAGCAGCGCCTGGTGCAAGCCATTGACCTGTTACTGGCAACGCCGGAGATGACCACGCAAGTGCCACTGCTGCGCGATTCGGTTACTTATAAGTACGCTTATTCCGAATGGGAAAGTTTACCACCGGCGCAAAAGCAATTACTGCGCATGGGCCCGGAAAACGTGGCTAAGGTGAAAGAAGTATTACGCGAGTTGCAAACTAAACTTGAGTAAATGCCGGTGACAAGAGAGCGGGTGGCACAGCCATTCGCTTCTCGATAGCACTGAGCTGGGCTGGCCATCTGGCTGGCTCAAGAACCTAAACTCGCGGCCAAGCGATAACCAACTGTTTGTTTACTAGGCAGTTAACCTGTATTTATAAGGCAATTCACGGATTTCCCTTGAATCTCACCGTTAAAGTCGGGATAATCCCTCCTGCGCCCAAAGAGGCCCACTATGGTGGCCTTATTGGTCCTCTCGCAACACTAGCATGTGAACCTGGTCAGGCCCGGAAGGGAGCAGCCACAGCGTGTGATGTGTGTGCCGAGATGTGGCTGGTAAGGCTACCACCCAAATTCCCCCTCCTGTGTTGTTTGAAGATGAATTCCATCATCCGATCCCCAAAGTAGAAGCACCAAAAAGCACCAAAGATGAAAAAGATTTCAGTGCCTACCCGTAAGAAATACAGCAGGCAACATATGCACGGCTTAAGTACATTCGGTGGCTTAAAGAACGTTTAGTTGGGGGCTGGATTGAGAAAAATCTTGCGCCACTCATAAACGAAATGCCTAAAGTCGAAGGTACAGATAAACCTAATTGGTGTACTGCCGAGTAGGTAGCTGAAATTAGGCCAGGAAGTAATCAATCACATCATGTTACTTTAAACTGCCGAAAAGGCAGGGCTAACTATAAAACACCCCGGCAAATGCTGGGGTGTTTTCTTTTATTCGGAACGGTAATCTGAGGTATATCTACCCGTATTGAGTCAGGTTAGGAACTTTCTTATGAATAGTGTTCAAATACTTGGATTGAAACGCTCTCTTACGCAATATAGAGTTCCATAGAAACTTGATTGGTGTCTACTAGGTTCCCTTAATTTAAAAGTGAATCGCCACTCATTTCCTAGATACCTCTTAGTTAGATAAACTAACTAAAAATACAGAGGTGTTTATGAGCGGAAAACGCTACCCAGAAGAATTCAAAATTGAAGCGGTGAAACAAGTAGTTGATCGCGGCCATTCAATATCTGACGTTGCTAAACGATTAGATGTGACGTCACATAGCCTTTATGCTTGGGTCAAAAAATATGGACCTGACTCTAAACAGCACAACGAATTGAGCGATGCTCAAGCTGAAATTAGAAGGCTACAGAAAGAGTTAAAGCGGACAACAGAAGAGCGTGACTTATTGAAAAAAGCCGCGGCATACTTCGCAAAGCAGTCCGACTGAGGTATGCCTTTATCAAAGAAAACTCGGACAGTTGGCCTGTTCGTTGGCTCTGTAAAATGTTCGATGTTCATCCGAGTGGATATTACGCATGGAACAAGCAACCTCAATCAAAACGAGCCAAAGCCAATCAACGGCTTACAGGATTGATTAAACAGTTCTGGCTGGAGTCAGGTGGCGTTTACGGCTACCGAAAGGTTCATTCTGACTTACGTGATGTTGGTGAAAAATGTGGTGTTAATCGCGTCTATCGGTTGATGAGAGATGAAGGACTAAAAGCCCAGGTCGGATACCGAAAGCCTCGTCATCGTGGCGGTGATAGTCACATTGTCGTGCCAAATCGATTACAGCGCCAATTTAACCCTGAGTCGCCAGACGAGTCATGGGTGACAGACATTACTCATATCCGAACTCATGAGGGTTGGCTTTATTTAGCTGTGGTGGTCGACTTGTTCTCACGCAAAGTCATTGGTTGGTCGATGCAATCACGGATCACTAAGGAAATAGTGTTAGACGCGCTACTTATGGCTGTTTGGCGACGTAACCCTAAGAAAATGGTGACAGTTCACTCAGACCAAGGTAGTCAATACACAAGCCATGATTGGCAGCACTTCCTTAAAGTTAATGGACTTGAAGGCAGCATGAGCAGACGAGGTAATTGCCATGATAATGCGGTTGCCGAAAGCTTTTTCCAGTTGTTAAAGCGCGAACGAGTTAAGCGAAAAGTATATTCGACAAGGGATGATGCCAAGAGCGACATTTTCGATTATATAGAGATGTTTTATAACATTAAACGCAAACATGGTTCCAATGATCTACTTTCACCAGTAGAGTATGAAAAGCGATATCAAGAACGGCTGAGAGGTGTCTAGTTTATTGGTGTCGATTCACTTTCATATAGCTATATAAACAGTGGTACTGTAATAACAAATGCAAATCTAGAGTCGACAAGCCAGTATCTTGAGTTTTTCTTAAATTATTCGTTTTAAAAAGTAGTTATCAATACCCGCAAATACAAAGTGTTCGTGAACGTTAAGGTGTGACCCAAGAGGAAGTCACCGGCATCGGCAAATGTCATTCTGCAACTATACAGAATTACTAAGTATGGATAGCCACAGACTGCTGTGGGAGAGGAATAAAGTGTCATACTAAGTATTAAAGTTTCATACTGACACAGTGATTGGTGGCTGGTTTGACAGTCAGCTCAGTGCCACTTTGAGTCGTTCAGTTAGTTTTACATACAACTAATAAAACCAAAACAACGGACGTTCTAGTCAACTCATTATTGCCCCATTCCGAGCTAACGTAAATACTCTAATGGCGGTTATGAGCGATTAGCATACTTAGAAATAATCTCTTAATTTTCAGTGAGAACTATTGAACAGTTTTCGCCAAAACATTGATCATTAGTTGCTTGCCATATACACAGTTAGAAAACTACAACACTGTTAAAATAGTCTTTAGCGGTAAACGCGACTTTGGTAAAGCAGTATTATAGTCTTCATCCTGATGGTGGTAACCTATGGCAAGAGCGACATCACATTGGTAGCCATCAAGTTCCTGCTGAAACTCTTTGCTGATAAGCTCGGAATCTACACCTTCCATTGTTGTTGAATCAATCCCCAAGCGAGCTAAAACATGGAGTGTATTACCAAGAGCGAGGTAAGTTTGAGCTTTCGTCCACGCTGAAGTGTCACCATTTTCCAATGTATTTAACGCCGCAAAAGAAAAACCTCCAAAAGCCAGCTCTCTGTTTTCTGGCGCTGTTCGGCCATCAGCAATACCTTGATCAACAACCTGTGCGTAATCATCCCTTGTATAGCGAGGGTTATGCGCAAACAAAATGATATGAGAAGCTTCTTTTATGTGTCTCTGGTTAAATTGATGTTTATTAATAAAGGTATTATGCATTCTCTCTTTTGCTGCATCACTTTCAATAACGATGAACTTCCAGGGTTGGGAATTGATAGATGAAGGTGATAATTGGATTGCGCGGTATAATGTTTCCAACTCATCTTTAGGTATACGTTTACTAGAATCATAGCGCTTTGCTGTATAGCGCTGTTCTAAATCAGAAATAATGTCATTTTTCATGATACTCATCCTGCGATAATCTTTTTAGCTGACGTCGATAACGATCTTGCCGCGAGTACGGCCTGATTCGCTTTGTTGATGTGCTTCTGCAATCTTTTCTAATGGGAAGCGATGCTCAATCAATGGTCGAAGTTGATCAGATTCGACCAGCTTATTGAGCTCAGTCAGTATACGGCTACTTGGTTCAATGAAGACGAATGCGGCTTGTACGTTGTGCTGTTTTGCTGTTTCTTCACTTGGTGGTTCAACAACAGAAACCATCATACCTTCTGGCTTAAGCAGAGACCAAGACGATTGTTGTATCCCTCCCCCCATGGTATCAAGTACTAAATCTACCGGTGAAATTTGCTCAGCTAAAGGTGCTTTTGCGTAATCAATCGCTTCATCAGCACCTAACTGCGTCAGTAGTTCTAGATTAGTTGAAGATGCCGTTGCAACGACGATAGCGCCTTTTGCTTTTGCTATTTGAATGGCTAGGTGGCCGACACCACCTGCACCTGCATGGATAAGCACGCGCTGACCCGGCTGAATATCAGCGACATCCACAAGACACTGCCACGCGGTAATGCCTGCTAATGGCAGCGTTGCAGCTTGTGCGAAATCAAGTTTAGTTGATTTCAATACGGCTTCATCTGCTTTTACAGCGATGTAATCGGCATAACTGCCATTACGCGCTATATTGGGTCGGCTAAATACCTCATCACCCACTGAGAATTGATCAACGTTTTCACCCACTTGGGTTACGATTCCAGCCAGGTCCCAGCCTAGGGTGACAGGCAAGTCGTATGGAATGAAATCTTTTAAATAGCCCTCACGGATTTTCCAGTCAACAGGATTTACTGCAGCGGCCTTTACTTGAATAAGAATATCGTCCGCATTGATTGTCGGCTTATCGATCTGCTCTAACGTTAATCTGTCAAGGCCGCCATATTGGTGAAGTCTTACTGCACGCATGAATTATCCTCGTGTTTATTTACGTATTTGTGGCGATTTCGCCTAGCTTTTATCTTGGGACTAAAGCGCTTGTCCGTTAACCGACAGTTTCACATCAATATTGCCGCGAACCGCATTTGAGTATGGGCAGACTTGGTGAGCCGTTTTCACAAGCATAACGGCTTGTTCTTGTTCTAAATCTAGTTCAATTGATAAAGAAACAGTCAAAGCAAAACCGCCGCTTTCATTTGGGCCAATACCGACGATTGCGGTTGTTGGTGCCGATGCGATTTTAATTTTCATCTCTTTGGCTACATGAAGTAGAGCATTTGAGAAACACGCCGAATAGCCAGCAGCAAACAGTTGTTCAGGGTTCGTTGCAGCACCTGAACCTCCCATTTCTTTGGGGTAGCTCAATGCAACTGAGAGTAAATTATCATCAGTAGAAACGTGGCCATTTCGACCCGCAGTAGCGGTTGCAGAAGTTGTGTATAGTGTAGTCATTGTACTTTTCCTGAATTAAGGTTGTGCAAAACAATATTGTGCACAATTGAATTTGAAGTTAGCTTACTTGATAAAAATAAAGCGCGCAAGTATATTGCGCGCAATTTAATTGATTGGTGAGATGACCATGACTAAACAGGATGAATATCTACAGTTAGATAATCAGGTGTGTTTCGCGCTTTATAGTGCTTCGAATGCAATGGGGAGAGCGTACCAACCTTTACTGAAAGCGCTTGATCTTACCTATTTGCAATATATTGTGATGATGGTGCTATGGGAGCAAAAAGAGATAAATGTAAAAGCGTTGGGAGCTAAAACACATTTGGATTCAGGCACGTTGACACCACTGCTTAAGCGTTTGGAAACGAAAGGTTACGTGCTACGAGCCCGTAGCATTGAAGATGAGCGAATTCGGGTTATCACATTAACATCTGCTGGGATTAAATTAAAAGAACAGGCGCAAAAAGTGCCAGTAGAAATGCTTTGTCTCTCCAAGATGAATATAGAAGAACTTACATCATTAAAGACACTGTGTGAGCAGTTGCTTGGTAATTTAACGAAATAAATTATGGGGTGATGAAGTTTGAATTGTTCAGCAGTAGAAGCAACTGAACCAACTGAACCAACTTTGGCTGAGAGCGAGTAGCAGACCTAAGCCCATGTCTGCCGAATGATTGAATTAAAGGCGTTATAACGAGCGGGTAATGCTCTGTTTTTTTTACAGACCAAATATAAACTTTCCATTACGGGCTGTTTAGGCTTCAAAACCTTTAAACGTTCAGGGCTATGAAAGCTGTCAACGGCACTTTTTGGTAATACGGTAAAGCCAATACCTTGAGCGATTGGCTCTAAGATTTGGCTAATTTGGTTAATTGAACCGATGACAGGAATTTTGCTAACATCAAGTTGCGTTAATTCTTGTTCTTTTGATTGCTTAAAATACAAGGACAAATAATGCTCTGCATCGGGATGATTGATTAGCCCTAAATCTAAAAGTAATTGCTCCCAGCTATTATTAGCATTAGCCTTTAGGGGTAAAATCAAGCACAGCTCTTCTTGACCAAGTTCTTCAAAATCAAAGAAACTTTCATTGGGTATATCGGTCACAATTCCCTGGTCAATATGCCCGTTTTTAATGTCAGCCAAAATTTGATGATTTGGCGCTGCTTTAATATTAATGTGAATGTTGGGGTGTCGATTTTGAAGTTGTAATAACTTTGGGTAAAGCAATAATGCCACTGAACCAGAGCATGCTAAGGTGCATTCTCCTGATAAAGGGTCGTCAAAGCTTAGTTGCTCAAAGAGAAACTTTTCATCCCTTATTAAGGCTTTTGCATGGTTGTACACCAATCGACCTTGCTCAGTAATTGCAAATGATTTCTTCTCTCTTTTAATTAAATTATACCCGCACGCCTCTTCGAGTTTGTTGATATGCTGGCTAACTCCGGGTTGAGTCATATGAAGCTTTTCTGCGGTTTGTGTAAAGTGCCCTGTATCAACAAGGGTAATAAATGTTTCTAACCAAACTGGATTTAACACAAATCACTCCATAACAAAGAATTATTAAAATAATAATAATTGATAATTTCATATAATCAAATGCCAGCTATAGAATTCACTTACCAAATCGAAAGGTTATTGAAAAAGTTTGGAGAAAATTATGAAAATGAATCATGTTGGTATTATGGTTGGCGATATGGACAAAGCGGTTGAGTTCTATACAAAAGCGCTAGGTCTTAGAGTTGTAATGAATAACACCAAGGTTATAGAAGAGCGAGAATCAGCAATCGGTCGCATGTGTATTGCGGTATTCGGTGAAGGCTTCAAAGGTTTCAATATAGCTCACTTAGTAACTACTGATGGGATCGGTGTTGAGTTGTTTGAAATGAATGACCGTGAAGAGCGTCACAACGTTGATTTCTCGCGCCTTGGTATCTTCCATTTCTGTTTACAGTTGCCAAAGGAGCAGTTTGATACAGCGATTAAACGTGTTGAAGAGTATGGTGGCAAAGTTCGCATGGATATCCACCGTTACCATCCTGAAGATGAACTAAAGCAAGCGCAAATGGTTTATCTAGAAGACCCATTTGGCAACCTATTTGAGTTTTATTCCCACTCTTATGAAGATACTTACGCTTCAGACTACGAATAAGATAAAGGGGTAGAAAATTTTTCTACCCCTTGCTTGTTGTTTTTGGCGAGGTGTATCTCCACATTCGGGGCATGCAAACTGGAGAGGTTGAACATCTCGGTTGGAAAAGCCAATACGGCAATCAATCAAAGTTTCGCAGGTGTCGCATTTATAGCGTGTACAAACATTCATCGGTAAAGCCCTAATTTTATGTTTTAGTTCAATATTTCCCAGTTGTACAAACAGTGTCAAGCTATGATTGAAGCAGTACAATGTAAATTACTTAACGTATATGTGCGAAAAAGCCCTCCTAAGAGGTCTAACTTCCAGATAAACGTTACCAATTGTAGTGAATATGTGAGTAAGGTAATTAGCTAAATTCTAATTTAGTAATTAACTCGTTTATGTCCAATCCACGTTTAGAGCAATGTAACGTAACTTCAATGCTGGTAAGTACTTCCTAAATTTGCTATCAATGGTCTAAGGACAAAAACGAGACAGGTTGCGGCAGAAAAACGACCCAATCGCTCGATATTAAATTGTTAGTGTTCAACGGTGAAGGAATCGAGTTTGGCGCATTATTATAAATTTTTCGGAAACCTTGTTGACTTGGATTGCATAATCCAAGACCTCAAATTGGTTTTAGCTAAAACTGAAGATATTGATTTTCCAGAGCATGAAAACGGACTTATAGCTGACATTTTTCCTGATATCACTCGAAAAAGCTTTATTGTTTCATTGCTTATTACTTTAGACGAGCAGTTTAAGGTTTACTGTGGAATTCTTAAAGAAACCACAGGGCAAACACTAAAGTGGAATGAACTTAAAGGTTCGGCTTTAGAGCGATTTATAACTTATTCAACAAAGGTCTGTGGTTTTGCCACTGTCAGTGATAACTCATCAAAGCAATTACTTACTGGTTTAATCGAAGTGAGAAACTGTATTGTCCACAATAGTTCATGCCTAGACGGTTTTGGGAAAAGAAAAGTTATTGAGTCATTTGCAGCTCAAGTCGATGGTGTCACTATTGAAGATGACATTGTTTATTTAAACGTAGAAGGCTGTATCAATTGTGCAGACTTAGTTTTTGATTTTATGTCTAAAGCATATAATGTAGCTTTAGAGCAGTTTCCAAAAGAACACTAACAAGTCATTAAAGCAGGAAAATTTACAGTTGGCTGTTTTCACTGCGCTCAACATTTTAGCCAACTATAAATTTCCTCTTAATGAGGCGTTACCGAATAAATACTCTAACGTGTTTTTGTCCAAAAATGAGTTGGTGTGAACGTCTGATTGTTTAATTAGTTGTATGACGCATTAGCCGAACGACTGAAAATGCACAAAAGGGACATGCGAGGGTCAATATTAGGAAATTAAGGAACTTTTTGTCATCTTTTACTTCAAATTTATGTCAGCTTATACTTCCATAACATCTATATAGAGCTGAGAAGTAGGGAGTGTACTATGTCAACTTATACTTCAAACGACAACTTTTCAGTAAAAATTAACCTTAAGTGTTAAACCTCTGCGATTTGCTTAGTCAATTTCTTCGCGCTTTTTAGTTAAGACCACTCTAAATCTGATTGTAGATTGCTTGCGTTTCTATATTCCTTGCATGTTAGCGAATACCTGCCTAGCCAATGAAGGATAATGTTACCTGGCTGAATATTAAAAAACTTAAATAGGATATGGGTGAGCTAAAAATTAAAAAAGTGGGTTGGCTTTTTGAGCAAAAAGCCCTCCTTGTTTTAGGAGCAAGAGCACTAAACGTACACTTTTATAAAAGCGACAGAGTTAGCCGAAAGGTTATTTCAATCGAATAAGATAATAGAGTGGATATTAGGGATAAGTCATCAAAGAGCACTAGTTGATGTTTTGTGTATCAATTACTTGTAACAACCTCAGATCGAGGTCTATGTTTAGTATCAGCTTTGCCAAGTAAAAGTGTATAAATAACAAGGATGTTCTATGAGACTCTCTAGCGTTTTATCTTTAGTAAACCAAGTTGAAAAATCAAAGTTCATTAACGCGATTGACCGAATCTGCGGTGATGCTGTTAGGCATGATAAAAAGATTGAAGCTCAGTTAAACAAGCTGGATGGACAAATTAAAAATGCTTCTAGTACCGATATAACCCAATTATTCAAAATTATCCTTCCTTACTTCGAGAAAGCTGTGAGAGAGCAGCTTGCTATGTTAGGAGCTCAAGCAACTCTCTTGACTAATATACTAAGTCGAGATGGAAACAGTATTGCCAGAGCAACCTGGGTAGAGTCACTATATTCAAAAGAGTGGGATGTTATTAACCGCCGCGCGAAAGAGTTACAAGCAGAGATTGAGGAAGTTAGTGATGATGAGTCATTTGGTAATAGTAAGCGGTTAGGTATTTACTTCGCGTGCTTTAGTGAAGCGCACTCGAATGACCAAAGAATAAATCGAGAGGCGAAAATTACCGATGATGAGCGCGGTATTTTAAATGTTTTAGCGAAGCAGCTAGACGTAACTGCTGACGATCAAGCTGGAATTGAGCACCTGGTAGACAAAATCCCTAAGAACGGCGTGCAAGACGCCTTAAATGAGCTTAGAGAAATAGGCTTGGTATTTATCAGCAGGAAAAGGCAAACCGTATATGTTCCTGATGAAATTGTTAGCTTATTGCACCGCATACAAGGCAAAGAGCTTGCTGATAAACATCTTTTAAGAATTCTTCGAACGTTCAGCGATGCTGAGTTGTCGAACATCCTCAAGAACCACAGGAAGAAAATTCGCGGTGTGGAGCGAAAAGAAAAAGTCTCGAACATCATGAAACTGGGTGTCCCAGTGACTCAAATTTTACAGCGTGATTTATTTAACGATGAAGTGACAATCAACGAGCGCAAAGACAGGCTAAAAGGGCTTATTCAGGATTTAGAGTTAGACTTGGATAAGCTTGGAGCCACTCTCGAAGAAAGAACCGAAATTATATTAAACTCACTTAATAACTGCGCAGAGAGTGAGTTTAATGTGCTCAGCGCAACTGGGTTTAAGGAGCTTTTTTCAGCACTTCAAAACCATTTTCCGATGCTTTCAAAAGTACTCAAGCACGAGTTTGAGCTAGAAGAACAAGAAGAGTTAGACGTTGAAAAGCTACGAGCGCTCAGCATCACACCTTATGACATTCTATATATGCTCACGAATGAAGAAGTAAAAAGCGTTGTCGACAGCATGGGAATCAAGAAGCGCGGCAATTTGCGCCTTAATATTTTAAATAGTTTTGCAGATGCTACAGACAAACTCATAGATAACTACGGTGCGCTAGCTCGCAGGGATTTAGCATCCTTAAAGAATAGTAATATTGACATCGCAGAATCAGAAATAGGAGTTAAGTTTGAAGAGGTGACCAAAGCCATCTTTGAGCAATTGGGGCTTGCAGTTGATGAAGATTTAAGAAGAGCCGTAAACACCTCAAAAGATAAAGCGGACGTTCTGATTTCGTTGAGTGAAGACGACGTCATCGTAGGTGAGGCTAAAACGTGTAAAAATGGAGACTTCGCCAAGTACTCAACAACTTCTAGACAAGTAAAGGCGTATGCAAATCGTTGTGAGTCAGCAGGAAAGCGCGTCGCACAGGTATTAATCGTTGCTCCAACATTCTCAGATGACTTTGTAGAAAGCGCAGAAATGGATACGGAAGTAAATATATCCCTTTTAGAGGCTGAGGGCCTGAAACGAATTTTAGATGCTTACAAGTCGAGAAGAAACCCTAAATTTTCAGCAAAACTCTTTACCAAAGGTGGCTTGTTGAAATCAGACTTGATTGCCAAGAACATTTAAATTACTAAGTTTCGTTCTATAAAGCTAAGCCCGCACTGAGCGGGCTTTTTAGTTGTCAGTCTTAAACCACCTCTTATGGAGGTAGTGAGCGTCCGAGTGGACTGTATGTAAACCTCCCCTAAGAAGGCTCATGCTAGAAACGGGGCTTTTTGTCTAGTGAGTTACTGACAACTTTAGTAACAGCTCAATGCTGGTCAGTGCTTGCTCAATCTGCTATCAATGATCAAAGAACTAAAATAAGAAGGGGGTTCACGGGCAAATAGCGGGTGCTAGGGCCTGTTGATCTTTGCTGTACATATTTCACTCAGCAATACATCGGCAGCCACATCATTGAAAATGCCAGCGACACCATACTGGCATAATTTCTCGCGAGCTTTTCATATCTAGTTGATATTGAACGATAATGTTTTATTCGTGCGAATGCATTTTCAACTAAGTGCCTATATTTATAAAGACACCAATCGACACTGTCTTTGTCTATATCTTGGCCATAATTTCGTTTGGGTATGACAGAAGCGCCTCCTTTGGCTTCAATATATTTTCTCAATGCATCACTATCGTACCCTTTGTCGCCCACGAAAATGTTTACTTCCTTTAGATGGTCAACCAAACTTTGAGCCCGAGCTATGTCATGTCTCTGGCCTTCTGATAGTTCAAAATAAATGGGAAGCCCACCACTATCCACGGCTAAATGGATTTTTGTGGAGTTACCACCTCGGCTCTTTCCAATGCACTCATTATCCGCAGTAGCCGCACCGGTGCTATGCTGATGAGCTTTGACAATCGAGCCATCTGCAAAGACCCAGTCGTAATCAGATAGTTTGGCTAACTCATTGAATAACATATTCAATAAACCTTTCTTCGACCACAAATTGAAGCGGCGATAAACGGCGCTCCAACTGCCAAATTCTGTGGGTAAATCACGCCACGGAATTCCTGTTCTCAGCCGAAAGAGTATCCCTTCAAACGTCATTCTGTGTTCTGGTTTATTGTAAATGCGGCCTGTGCTCTTCATTAGTTGAAGTAGCTTTTGCCACCGCTTATCAGTTAGCATTAGTCTCGGCATGGTATTGAGTTGTTTTTTTACTTTTGGCGAAGCAAATTATAACCCTTTACCATGCCGCTCAAAAACTAGTCACGAAAGATCAACACGCCTTAGTCATTAATTGAAAATTTAGAGCGACGGCTTCAGCATGTCTAACGAGCCGCTAACGCAACAAGGACTTGTTTAGGGCTTGCTCGACCTCCTTAGTCGCATTATTAGCAAGCCTAAACTTGCCGTTTAGCACGGCGCTGTGAGTACTGCATATGAGTATAGATTTCCGACCGCTGTCAAAATATGACCTTAACTATTCGAATGTTATCGAGTTATATAAAGAGGCTTTTCCAGGAGTTCGACGCGTTCCATCATGTATTCTTCGATACATAATGAGAAAAGGTAAGGCGGGTTTTTTCGTTCTATACCAGTATGACTCCTGGATTGGCCTTATTTACCTTACAGAATATAAAGACATTGTATTTGTTCATTTCTTTGCCATATCGCAAGCGCGCCGCTCAGGTGGTTATGGCAGCAAGGTTATGGAGTCATTGAAAGCAATGTATTCCCAAAAACGAATTGTACTGAATATTGAAGAACTTAACGAACAAGCAGAAAACTACCTGCAGAGGCTGAAACGAAAGGCCTTTTATGAAAAAAATGGATTTGTTTCCTCGGGGTATATTGTCAAAGAGCCAGGTGAACGACTGGAGATGATGATATTTGGTGGCAATGTTACTAAAGAAGAAGTTCAGGCAATGTACAAAAGTTTGTTTGGACGTATGCTTGGCTCCTTTATTCGACCAGACGTCATCGAAATAGATAAAAAATTGGCTGCAGACCGATGCTAAGTCAGGGCTCAGGTTGAATAAGCGTCTTGAATTCACAACGCCCAATGCTAAGGCCATCAGTATCAGTTAAAAGAAGAAAGGGAATTACCGTCGGCTTATGCGTGCAACCTTACTCGAATAAGATCTAAGGTTAATTACAGACATCTTTTGTAAAAACCAATAAATGATGGGGCGCGAAAAAGGATATGAATTGTCCAGAGTGTGATTAATTTGCGCCCCTATCGCCAAACTATTTATGTGGCATGGTGATTATTGGATTAAGAAAGGGTCGATAACATGATGAAGACCTCCTACCGCAAGGACGGATGTGTCCAGCTAAAGGGTTTCATCGGTTCATCAACCTCTGTGTGGGCCAGGGCGTTGGTAAAGTTAGAAATAAGCTTGGCCGCCAGCCCGGTTAGTACTTCCAGTGCCTGACGCTTGGTATATCCGGCGCTAAGGAACTGGGCCAACCTTTCATCGCCGATATGGCCGTTGCTATCCAAGAGCGCTTTGGTAAAATCGCGAAGGGCCTGTAACCTTGCATCGGGCAGGGGCGTTCCCTCTCTGAGCGCTTCTACCACATCATCAGGCATTTGGGCCGATTTCATCATCCAGGTATGGCCCGGTACGCAATAGTGGCAGTTATTCTCGAAGTTGGCGGTCATAAAGACCACCTGCTGCTCCAGCGGTGACAGGCTGCTTGCTTGCATAAACGATGAAAAAGTCTCGTTATAGGCCCTGTAAGTGATCGGCGCTTCCGCCAGCACCTTATGCAAATTAGGTAGCATACCGAAGCTGGCCAGGGATTCTTGCATCAGGGGCTTAGACTCTTCGGGAGCCGTATCCGGTTCGTAATAGGTAAACATCTTCTCTCCTCAATCAGTTGATATCGTCTTTAAGTAGTTTTTGGTCAGGGGCATATCATTTTCGCTCAACGATAATAGCCATGATGGTAGTCTCACCGAGATTAAATACTTGGTGCTCCCATTGGTCGTGCCACATGGTGTGGCCATCGGGAATCTCAAGCGCAAGCTGCTTGCCGTCCGCAGTTTTTATACGGGCTTTACCGCCGCGCTCGAAATACACCGTCTCGGCGTTGTGCTTGTGCCAAAGGTCGTGCTCACCCGGGCGTAAGGTCATGCGTAAAACCAGTACTTGGTCGTTGTCCAGCAAGACCTCGTACTTATCCGGCGAGGCGATGTGTGCGTGTTCTGCCTCTTTGCCAAGGGCGTACGATGAACACATCAAAGCGCTCACCAAGCCCAGCATAAGTAGTTTTCCTGTGTTCATAATTTTTCCTGTTATCTGTGCATGCCTCGGATTGGGTAGTTATTTTGCGGATCGCGGATCCATTTGAGCCCGCTTACCAGAGCCGATAGCTCGGGCCTGACAAAGGGGTTATTAGAAATATCCACCACCTGAATTTTTCCCTCTGCATTGATGACAAACAGCGCTGGCTCGGCAAACGAATGATCCGTCTCCTGCGGTGAACGGGGATCTGAAATATATACACCGAGTTCTTCCATCTGCTCTAGGGTCAGGCCATAGGCAAGGGGGAAAGAGACATCCAGCTGGACCAGGTGATCCTGTAATTGCGCTTTGCTGTCGCCGGATACGGCGATGATATCGACACCCGTATTGAGTAGCTCATCTTTAAACTGCTCCAGGTTATTCAGGTAGCGAGTACAAAGAGGGCAGTGGCGGCCGCGGTAAACAACCACCAGTTGCCAGTCGGCTTCGTTTGCCGGTTTGCCAAGAGTTACCTGTTTGCCGTCTAAAAGCGTAGCGGACATGGTTGGAAACCCGCTGCCAGGATGTAGTTTATTGGTATAGATAGATTCGCCAGACATAATGACTCCTTAAAAGTGGCTGTTCAGATGGTTTTCAAAGCGCGTGAAATCACTTTCGACATCGGCATTCTTCATTACATCGAAGCAGGCAAAGGTCGGCATCGGCGTCATACCGAAGAACTTGAAGTTCATGTGCATAGGGAAAAGCAGATCATCGATGCTTTTGCCGTCGAAAAACTCGCTAGTGTTATCAAAGGACTCTGCCGGGGCGTTGAAGGTTAACGACATCATGTACTTGGTATCGCTTAAGGTCCCCCCTCTGCCGTAGTTGGCCTTGGGGTTACTTTCGTGGCGACCATCACCGTTACATAAGGCGCCGCCCATGCCCGCGGTGTAAATTTCATCCATATACTTTTTGAAAGACCAAGGGACCCCCATCCAGTTGATTGGCGTTTGCAGCAAGATGAAATCTGCCCATTGGTGATTTTCCAGCTCTTTCTCTACGTCGAATTCTTGTTCCATGGTGACGACACGTGTTTGATAGCCTTTACCCTCAAGCTGGGTAATGGCCTTATCCACCAGGGCCGCGTTTAGCTTGCCTTCAGAAAAGGGGTAGTATTGGTGCGCGTTAATGATTAAGACATTTTTCATAGGTATCACTCCAGGAGTTGATTTGGACTAAGGTGTTCATATCAATGTATGTGGTTTATAATAGTTACCTGTGAACTAGATTCAATTAGTATACTTTTGGTAACCACCCTGGAAGCAGAGGAATTATTTTGGAAAGTGTCGTAAAAACAGATAGTAAAGGACGAAAAAAAGTTTTAAATGCCTGTATGGAACCCTGCTCCATTGAAAAAGGGATGCGGCTGATCGGGGGCAAGTGGACGGGCTCGATTATTTATCATCTGAAGGATGAACCGGTACGATTCAATGATTTAACCCGGATGCTCGGCGGTGCCAGTAAGAAAATAATCGATCAGCGGCTCAAGGAGCTCGAAGCCCAGGGCATGGTATTACGCAAGGTTATCAATACGCGTCCGATAGCGGTGACCTACGAGTTGACCGAGTTCGGCCGTTCAGCATTGCACATATTAGACGAGCTGCGCATCTGGTCAGAATCCAACGATATATCGGCTTAAATAGATTACGAGCAATTCTCTGAAAGGGAAAAAGCCATACGAGCGATGACACTTTTGACCACGGCTTAAAGCATATGAACTGTTTATCACTTTAAGCAGTTTTTGCTCTTCTTTGGCTAGCATCTTCTTCTGCTTGCAACTAGCTATACAAGAATGAAGTCTAGGGTGAGTTACCAGCATCTCTCCTAAAACATTCTTAAAAATATTTTCACCCCTTTTTATACCCCCATGCGTTTTCTTAGTAAGCACCTTACTTGTCAGGGTGTCAGTTTTTAAGGGGAAAGAGCATGGAAAATACATTGAATATTACTCAGGGCGCTCACCAGAGTGGTACATACGAACCGGGTTTTGAGCCCAGCCATAATCTGATTGCACCAGGTTTTAAGGCGGTTGCCTTTGCCTTAGCCGCTGCGGCGATCACTTTGGCGACCTTTAGCTTTATGGTGTCGCTGTTGACCGCAGAGCAACGTGCGCCCATTGAGGTGTTTGACGATGTCATTGTGGAAATCATGGAGCCGCCCAAGCACACCAAGGTGATCAAAAAAGCCAAGCCGGTGCCACCTAAGGTTGAGCCAAGGCCAGAATCAAGGCCAAGCCTGGTTGCCGACCCAGGTGGTGAGGTGCTGACGTTAGCGCCGACATTGCCGGATATGGGCACCGAGATGTCGGACTTGGGGGAATTTTCATCCATGTCTCGCGATACCGCCATGCCCTTGGTGCGGGTACCGCCGCAATACCCAGCGACCGCCGCCCGTGAGGGGATCGAAGGTTATGTCATACTGAGCTATGATATTTCCCCAACCGGTCAGGTTATCAATGCTAAGGTAATTAGCGCCGAGCCCAAGCGGATTTTTGATCGTGAGGCCCTTAAGGCGCTGAGTAAATGGAAGTTTAGCCCTAAGGTTGTGGAGGGTGTGGCTAGGAGCCAGCCCAATCAACAGGTAAGATTAGACTTTAACTTGCAAAATTAGTCGCCTAGGGCGCCACCCTGGATTTGAGCCTAGGGTGGCGCCGATTTAAGGAGTGAAGATGCTAAAAGCGGTTGCCACACGGATATTTGCGCCCCTGTCGCCAAACTATAGCCACTATAGTGACGAGCAATTGGCGCAACTGGCCGCCGACAGCGCCAAGGCACGGGATGTCTTGGTGCTCAGGCTAAGCGACGATGTACTGTATTTTTTGCAGGCCCAGTTAGTGTCCTTAAGTGAGGATAGTCACACGCGGCGGCAATTGGCGCTCGATTTATTGCATGAGGTGTGGTTGCGCTGGTTGGCCCAGCCACAGCGCTTTAGTGTGCAACAGCAGGGCAGTTTTAAGGCCTGGTTATTTAGCCTGGCCCGCAATCAGGTGATTGATTATGCCCGCAGGCAAAAGCGTCATCTACCGGTAGAAGAATGTCTGCAAGAGCCTAATTTGCACCTCGACGCCCAGCATATAGAGGGACTGATCATGGCCGCTACCGAGCAGCAATTAACAGCGGCGATAGCAGATTTGCCGCACTTACAACGCGAGGCCTTAACCTTGCAACTCGAGGGTTTTAGTTTGCAGGAAATTGCCCAGATCACCGCCAGCGCCCAAGAGAGTGTAAAAACCCGATTGCGCTATGCACGCGCAAAAATCGCCGCCACCATGGTCAAAGGAGCACAGTAATGGCAAACCGCGGATCAGACAAACTGGCCCAATGGCAGCAACAGCAAAAACAACAAAGCGCCCTGCAGGCACAGGAGAAAAAAGCCTTGTTGTCGGCCCTCGATTCGAGCCCCCGTAATCGCCGTAGCTGGTGGCATCAGGGTCAGTGGCTGATGGCCTGTGTGGCCTTATTTACCCTGGTGTCGGTAACCTGGCAGGCGGCAAAGCAAGAGCATGCGCCCCTGTATAGCGTTGAGAGTTATACGCGCATGGAAATCTTTGATATCGCCGATGGCGAGCAACGCATGCGCATCAGCGACACGGTACCGGCGCAACTGGGCAGCATAGAGCAGGCCGAGCTGCAGCTGGCAAATCAGCTGCGGGTGCAACACCAGGCCTATGCGCTTGGCAGTGAAACGGAGCCGGTTCGTTTAGTGCGTTTAGTGCAAAATAAAGGCGATTGGTTGTTGGCCGATTGTCGGCAACAGGTGTTGATCGCCTTGAGCTCTGAACTGTTGAAGCGGGTAGAGCGCCCTGGAGTGCGTTTGCAATCCGGCACCTTGTTGGCCTTGTCTTTTGACAATAACGGGCAGCTGGTGGCAATACAGGGAGCGGGCAAGCATCAGCAGTGCTGAGGTAAGAGAGGTCAGGCGCTAAAGTGTAGCGCCTGGTTGTGTGTTCTCAGATTAGTGGGTTGCGGTACCCGACGTGTACTTGGCCAACTCCACCTGGAATTGTTCAACGCCGTCTTTGCCCTTGTACATGCGCACCATCATGTGGTCCATGCTCGGTGCAAACCAGGCAATGGCTTGGCGCTTATCGTTGTCGTACACCCGTTTCACCTTAATGGTTTCCACATTGCCTATGGGCAGGGTAATGGTTTCGTTGCCAACCACCTCGAATTGATACTCTCGGTCATTGCCTTTTTTATCCACTATGGGGTAGCTGAACTTGGTTTCGCCCTTGCTCAGCGCTTGACGTAGCGAGATCTGGTAAGAGAGTACGTCCTGGAAGTTTTGGTTCCAGGTGCATTCGAGCGGGTATTTGGACTGGTTGCTGAACACCTGCTGTTGCTGGTGATCAAAGCTGATCTTATAGGTTTTATCCGGACCTGTCCCGCTGCGCTCAAGCACATAATCAACGGGTAATACGGTGCCGTCGACAAATTTAAAACGGCTGCTTTCCTGGCGCTCGTCGGAGAAGATCATCCACTCAATTTCGCTGTGGTAGCTCAATTCATACAGGTTATCATCGACGCGAGTAAGGCTACGTTGCGCGGCACCATGGCGTTCTCCCTGACGGGTCACTATGTATTCGGCGCTGTATTCGTTGAGGGTAATTTGCGGCGCGGGGTTGGCGTCTTGTTGCTCGGCGTGAGCAAGATTGATACCGCAGCCAAGGACTGCGGCAATCAATAATTTAGCTGTCCAAGTGCGCGTTGAGGTCGGCGCCTTGGCTTGGAAGGGTGTTGTTATCGAGCACTGCATAGTTATCTTCCATTTTCAGTCGTTGTTCGCTGAACCACTTAACCACCAACGGATAGATAATATGTTCTTGTGCATGAACCTTCTGCGCCAAGCTGTCAGCCGTGTCATCACTTTCGATGGCCACCTGTGCTTGAACTATCACAGGTCCGCCGTCGAGCTCTTCGGTCACAAAATGAACGCTAACGCCATGCACTTTATCGTTTGCATCTAACGCACGCTGGTGGGTGTTCAGCCCTTGGTACTTAGGCAACAGGGAAGGGTGAATGTTCAACATTTTCCCTTTAAATTTTTGCACTAAGCCAGCTGTTAGAATACGCATAAATCCAGCTAATACAACACAGTCGGGTGAAAAACTATCAATGAGGTCACCCAGAGCCACGTCATATTCTTCACGTGAGGCAAACGCCTTGTGGTCTAACACTTTTGCTTCGATGCCAGCCTTTTTAGCTCGCTCAAGGCCGAATGCGTCGGCCTTATTGGAGATCACCGCGCAGATTTCAGCGGGGATGGTACCCGCTGCAACCGCATCAATGATGGCCTGAAGGTTAGAGCCACTGCCCGAAATAAGTACAACGAGTCGGGCAGGTACCTGGCCAGGTGTCATTATTGCGCACCGCCAAGGATTTCAACTTGCTCTTCGCCAGCGGCTGCATTTTGGATTTCACCAATGTGCCAAGCGTTTTCGCCCGCATCTTTAAGAATGCTCAGGCTTTGCTCTAGCTTGTCGGCAGGAACCACAAGTACCATGCCTACACCACAGTTAAAGGTGCGGTACATTTCGTGCGTTTCAATGTTGCCGTTTTCTTGTAGCCAGTTGAATACCGCAGGCCACTGCCAGCTGTCGCCCTTGATCACGGCTTTAGCCGACTCAGGCAATACGCGTGGGATGTTTTCCCAGAAACCGCCACCGGTGATGTGTGAAAGCGCGTGTAGGTCTACTTGCTTAAGTAGCTCTAGTACCGGCTTAACATAGATGCGTGTCGGTTCAAGCAGGTGCTCGCCTAGGGTCTTGCCTTCGAATTCGCTGTTAGTGTCGGCGCCAGATACCTCTAATACTTTACGAATTAGTGAGTAACCATTTGAGTGAGGGCCGCTAGAAGCAAGGGCGATAAGCTGATCACCGGCAGCAACCTTAGTGCCGTCGATAATGCCTTCTTTTTCTACCACACCCACACAGAAGCCAGCCATGTCGTAGTCGTCGCCTTCGTACATGCCAGGCATTTCAGCGGTTTCACCACCGATAAGGGCACAACCAGAAAGCTCACAACCTGCGCCGATACCCGTTACTACGTCGGCAGCCGTGTCTACGTCTAGTTTGCCGGTGGCATAGTAATCAAGGAAAAATAGTGGCTCGGCACCTTGAACGATAAGGTCGTTAACACACATGGCAACCAGGTCGATGCCTACGGTGTCGTGTTTTTTAAGGTCGATAGCAAGGCGCAATTTAGTGCCCACACCATCGGTACCGGCAACTAAAACAGGCTCTTTGTAGCCAGTCGGTAGCTGACATAGCGCACCAAAGCCGCCGATGCCGCCCATCACTTCAGGACGTTTGGTCTTTTTCACAACGCCTTTAATGCGTTCTACTAGGGCGTTACCCGCATCGATATCAACGCCGGCATCTTTGTAGCTAAGAGACTGTTTTTGTTCGCTCACAGGGTTTCCTCAAAATTTAATTTAGGGGTGATCAGGGTCTGTTGACCTTTGTTGTTTGTTTCTGCAGCAGTTTGTAGTGTATTTATACAAGGCGGCACATGTGTGGTGTAGTTATTCTACATAAACATGTAACAACACAGTAGAAATGCGCTACAAACGCTGCCCTGTGGGTTCATCTTAACGCCTCCTGCTCTGTGTTGCTCGCTATGTCCATAGAATGACTATGCAGCACAACGAGCGCCGTGATCAGAATGCGTTTAGATTGAACATAAAGTAAACCACAAAGATAAACAGGCCCTCTAAACGCCGGGCATTTTACAGCAAATGCCGCGGCTTAGCTAGGAAAAGGAGGACCTTTGTCCTTGTTTATGCGGTGGCCACAATAACCGCTCTTAATGGTGCCGGATAGCCCTCAATGGTCTTGTTTGGATCATTAGGGTCCAGGAAATCGGCCAGGGATTCATTTTCCATCCACTCGGTGCGGCGCTGCTCGTCGAGCGAAGTTTGGTCGGTGTCGACGACGCGAATATTTTTAAAGCCAACGCGGCGCATCCACAGCATCAGAGCCTCGGTGCTGGGGATATACCAGACATTACGCATTTTCGCGTATCTGTCTTCGGGTACCAGTACGGTATTGATATCGCCTTCAATTACCAGGGTTTCCAGCACCAACTCACCGCCTTTACGCAACTGGGCACGTAACTGGGCTAAAAAGTCGATGGGTGAGCGGCGGTGATACAGCACGCCCATGGAAAATACCGTATCAAAGGCCTTTAGCTCGGGCAGTTGCTCTACCCCTAAAGGCAGCAGGTGCACCGCCGGATCTGGATTATAGTTTTTAATGGTCTGGAATTGGCACAGGAAGAGATCGCTTGGGTCGATGCCCACTACCAGCTCGGCACCTTCGCCGCGCATACGCCACAGGTGATAGCCGGAGCCACAGCCGATATCCAGCACCTTGCGACCATGCAGTGGGCTGATATGAGGTAAAACACGATCCCATTTCCAGTCGCTGCGCCATTCGGTGTCGATGTCAATCCCAAACAGTGAGAAGGGGCCTTTGCGCCAGGGCATAAAACGCTGCAATAAATGAATTAGCTGCTTGCGCTGGCCCTCGTTAATATCCTCGCTGGTGCCCACTTGCACCTGGGTTTGAATATTCACTTCTGAGGCATTCAATTCTGGCAGGTTATTGAGCACTTTTTGCCATTTGGGCATATCGCCATGGCGGGCTTCGTCTTGCCAGTGTTGCAGTTGTGCCGGCAGGGTATTGAGCCAATGACTGAGCTCGGTGCAGGCAATATGGCGATAGAATTCGTTAAACCATTGATTCATTGTTGTTCCGTTTATTTTATGGCGACCATGGAGCAAAAGTTAAAGCATTGATACCACACCTGGGTTTGGCTAAAGCCAATCTCATTAAGGCGGGTAAGATGCGTGCCTAGGGTGTCGGTGCGCATGACATTTTCAATGGCGGTGCGCTTTTGACTGATCTCCAGCTCGGAATAACCGTTGGCTCGCTTAAAGTCATGGTGCAGATCTATCAACAGGTCGTCGACGACTTGGTTTTCACCACGCAGCTTTTCGCTCAACAGTAAAACGCCACCTGGTTTCAGGGCATTGTAGATTCGACTTAAGAGCGCATGACGTTTTTCCGGCTCGATAAACTGCAGGGTAAAGTTCATCGCCACCACTGAGGCATTCTCTAATTTAGCGTCTAATATGTCGCCCAGTTCCACGCTCACCGGTACGGTAGAGCGAAAGCCCTCCAGGTGCAAACGGCAACGCTCAACCATGGCCTCGGAATTGTCGATGGCAATGATTTCACATCCCGCCTGGTTGAGATTACGGCGCATGCTCAGGGTGACGGCACCTAGTGAGCAGCCCAGGTCGTAGAGGTTGCTGTTATCTTGCGCGTACTTACCGGCAAGCTTGCCCAGGGTGCTGACTATGGTGGCGTACCCGGGCACCGAGCGCTCGATCATGTCGGGGAATACTTCCACCACCTTGGCGTCAAAGGTGAAGTCTTTTACTTGTTGTTCTGAGGCGTAAATACTGTCTTTGGCTGACACTTTGCTAAGCTCTAGCTAGAAACGATGGCGTTATTTTATCATTTTTGTGTTGCTTGTGGGGAGCTTTAGTGGGCGATTATGTACGGGCATTAACCCTGTGTGTTGGCTAAGGAGATATAAGAGCAGGAACGCGGATAAAAAAGCGCCAATAAACCGAGCCTATTTGCCGTAAATCCAATACGTTAGTCACGGCAATGTGCCATTAACAGCAGCAAGTGAGACTGTGCATGAGTAAAAGTAAAGTAATTAGCACCGATGATATCCTCGCCACCTTATGCCATTCGGTCACCGAGGTCTTATCATCTGCCAGTGGTAATAGCATAGGTTATTCCGCCATGGTGCAGAAAATTTCGCGTACCTGTATGCGCCCGGACATAGGCTGTTTTGTACTTTTTGACGGCGGCTTTACCGGGTTAGTTGTCACCAACTTCAGTGCGCAGGCGGCGATGGAAATTTACGGCGATTACCTCCGTAATATGGGCATGCCGGAGGGTGAGCTGGCACAGAGCCATTTGTCCGATGATGTGGCCAATGTGCTTGGCGAGTTGATGAATCAGATCGTCGGCGACTTTACCAAAAAAGTGCGCGAACAATTGCATACCTCTATCAGCCAAAATCAACCGAAAATGATGGCCATTAACAAGCAGGTGCAGATCTCCGTCGATACCACCTCAGACAGGCCGCAGGCACGACGAGTTACCTTTACCACCCAAGGTCAGCATATCTTCTATCTTGAAATGGCGATGGAAAAAACCGAGTTTTTTAAGCTGCGTGATTTTGATATCAATGAAGACTTGGATAAGAGCGCAACTAATACCCGCGAAAAGGCCAAGCAAGCGCAAGAGGTAGAGCAGGATATCGATGATGACTTTATGGAAAACCTGGGGCTGTAAGCCTTAGCTAAAAGAAACTGCTTTGCTGGTTGAACTCGCCGGCAAAGGGGTCGACAGCTCTATGATGATAACCGCAGTGGGCTTTTAAATCCTGAGCAAACTGTCGTGCTAATAAAGGTGCGCCATGATTGTCCGCGGTGTGCAAAAACACATAAGGCTCACGGCCTTCATCCAGCCATTGCTTAATTTTTTTGAGCCAGGGTTGATAGTAGCTTTGATATTCATCACCCATGGCGGCGATAACAAAACGCACGATAGGGCGCTGGCCCAAAGCAATAGCATGCACGGGGAGGTGGGGCTTCTTTTGCTGGGCATCAATAATGGCTTCGTTATAAGGCTTGGCGGCAAACAGCGCCCGGGTATCCATGCACACACGATCTATGCCTTGCTCAAAACAATAGCGATTAAGCTGTTTCTCACTATCTCCTTTTGTGAAAAATTCAAGGTGCCTGACTTCTATGCTGCGGCCAATATCGGCGGGTATCTGCGCCATAAAGTCTTGTAGGCGACTTAAGTGCATGGGGGCAAAACTGGCGGGCAGTTGCAGCATCAGGGATCCGGTCTTTTCCAGCAAGGGTGACATTAATTTCAACCAGGTATGTACCTCCTGTTTATCACATTGCAGCGCCAGGTCGTGGCTAAAGCGCTTGGGAAACTTAAAGGTAAAGCGAAAGTCATCGCCGGTGGCCTCATGCCAGCGCTGTACTGTCTCAGTCTTGGGATCGGCATAAAAGGTGGTGTTCCCTTCAACCGAGTTAAACACCTGGGCATATTGCGCCAGCATCTGGGCGTTCTGACAATCAGAAGTAAAAAGACTGCCTTTCCAGGCGTTATTGGCCCATTGTGGGCAACCCAAATACAACATCTGTGCTTTTGCTCTTGTCTTTATTTGCTCTGATACGCAAATGCTACCATAGCTTGGGTCTTCAAGGTGGTGAATAAATAGCCAAGCCGTAGTTTGCTTCGTGACATTGACCGTCGTTTTTATATAATTGACGCAATTTATTTGGCCACTGCGTGCATTTAGCTCACGCGCTTACAATTAAAACAGGAATATTATGCGCTCTATATATTGCGGACACTTGAACAAAAGCCATGTCGACCAAGAGGTTACTCTTTGTGGTTGGATCAACAAACGCCGTGATCTAGGTGGTTTGATCTTTGTCGATGTGCGTGACCGCGAAGGCCTGGTGCAGGTGGTGTTTGACCCTGAAGTAGAAGGGTTAATGGATATTGCCAACAAACTTCGTCAAGAATTCTGTGTACAGATCAAAGGTGTGGTGCGTGCTCGCCCCGAAAGCCAAGTAAATAAAGATATGGGCACGGGTGAAGTTGAAATTCTTGGCACCGCGCTTGAAATCATCAACCGTGCCGAAGCGCTACCGCTGGACTTTAACCAGCAAAACTCAGAAGAGCGTCGTCTTAAATACCGTTATCTTGACCTGCGTCGTCTAGAGATGAGCGATCGCATTAAACTGCGCGCCAAAGCGTCAAGCTTTGTACGTCGTTTCTTAGATAGCAACGACTTCCTTGATATCGAAACTCCGGTATTGACCAAGGCGACACCAGAGGGGGCTCGTGACTACTTGGTACCTAGCCGTGTACATCATGGCAGCTTCTACGCCTTGCCACAGTCGCCGCAGTTATTTAAACAGTTGCTGATGATGTCTGGTTTCGACCGTTATTATCAAATCGTGAAATGTTTCCGTGACGAAGACTTACGTGCAGACCGTCAGCCTGAATTCACCCAGATCGATATCGAAACCTCGTTTATGACGTCGGATCAGGTTCGTGCCATCACCGAAAAACTAATTCGTGATATGTGGCAAGAGCTACTAAACGTTGATCTTGGCGAATTCCCTGTAATGGCTTACGAAGAAGCCATGCGTCGCTTCGGTTCGGATAAGCCGGACTTACGTAACCCGATGGAACTTATCGACGTTGCCGACTTGGTGAAAGACGTTGAGTTTAAAGTATTCTCAGGCCCGGCCAACGATGAAAAAGGCCGTGTAGCTGTACTTACCGTACCAGGTGGTGCTGATTTATCACGTAAACAAATCGATGATTACACTAAGTTTATCGGCATCTATGGGGCAAAAGGTCTGGCCTGGATGAAGGTTAACGACCGCGACGCCGGTGTTGAAGGCGTGCAATCACCTATCGCTAAATTCCTAAGTGAAGAAGTGATCACTGCCTTGCTTGAGCGCACCAATGCGCAATCTGGCGACATCATTCTATTTGGTGCCGACAGCCGCAACGTGGTTAACGAAGCCATGGGTGCACTGCGCTTGAAAATCGGTTTAGACCTTGAGCTAACAGATTTAAGCAAGTGGGCACCGCTTTGGGTTGTTGACTTCCCAATGTTTGAAGAAGACGACGAAGGTAACCTGCACGCGGTACACCACCCGTTCACGGCACCAAAAGGCGTAAGCCCAGAAGAGCTGGAAGCCAACCCGGCAGGCACCTTATCTGATGCCTATGACATGGTCTTAAACGGCTACGAAGTCGGTGGTGGCTCGGTACGTATTCACAACAGCGCCATGCAAGAAACAGCTTTCCGCATCTTGGGTATTGAAGAGCAGGAGCAACAAGAGAAGTTCGGCTTCTTACTGGATGCCTTGAAGTACGGTACGCCTCCACATGCGGGTCTGGCCTTTGGTCTTGACCGTCTGGTAATGCTGCTATGTGGCACAGACAACATTCGTGACGTAATCGCGTTCCCGAAAACGACTCAGGCTTCATGCTTGATGACGGATGCGCCCAGCGGTGCCAACCCGGATGCGCTTAAAGAGCTGGGTATCGCCATTGCACCTAAAGTAAGTGCGGAAGCGGAGCAGGGTGAGTAATTCCTCTCGCCATACAAACTAGTTCAATCTTAAAAGCGGCTTAGGCCGCTTTTTTCTTGTGTCTCGCCTTTACACTGGTCATCCATACAGTTACCATTGTTTGGTGCAATAACAAGAATAAGGTTTCTGGGTGAGTATTATTTTGGGGATTGACCCTGGCTCGCGATTCACCGGTTACGGCGTGGTGCGCCAGCAAGGACAGCGTTTTGTCTATCTAGGCAGCGGCTGTATTAAGCTTGGCGATAACGCATTTCCAACGCGCTTAAAAATGATCTACCAAGGCGTTACCCAGTTGATCGAACAGTTTAACCCCGACGCTTTTGCCATTGAGCAGGTCTTTATGGCCCATAACCCTGACTCGGCACTCAAGCTGGGTCAGGCTCGTGGTGCCGCCATCGTTGCCGCCACCATGGCAGAGCTGGGCGTACATGAGTATTCCGCGCGCCAGGTAAAACAAGCCGTGGTGGGTAAGGGCTCGGCAGAAAAAGCACAAGTTCAACATATGGTTAAGTATATTTTAAAGCTGCCGGCGACGCCTCAAGCGGATGCCGCCGATGCCTTGGCCATTGCCATGTGTCACGGTCACTCACAACAAAACCTGATTAAATTAGCCGGCCAGGCGCGCAAAACCGTGCGTGGTCGTTTGAGGTGAATATGATAGGAAGAATTCGCGGACAATTAGTCGAAAAACAGCCTCCAGAAGTGCTGGTGGATGTGGCCGGTGTCGGCTATGAAATCAGCTTGCCCATGAGCTGTTTCTACGCCTTGCCTGAGTGCGGCGAAGACGTCACCCTGTTTACCCATTTTGTGGTGCGTGAAGATGCCCAGCTTCTATTCGGTTTTAACACCAAAAGCGAGCGCGCTCTGTTTCGCGAGCTGCTAAAAGCCAATGGTGTGGGTCCTAAACTTGGCCTTGGCATTCTCTCGGGCATGTCGGCGGAGCAGTTTATCCGCTGTGTCCATCATGGCGATGCCAGCACCTTAGTGAAATTGCCTGGGGTGGGCAAGAAAACCGCCGAGCGTTTGGTGCTGGAAATGAAAGACAGGCTCAAAGACTGGGGGCCGGATCTATTCACGCCATATACGGATGCGGCGCCCCTCAGTGCTGCCGGTGGTGATACCCTAGCAGCCACCAATGCCACAGATGATGCTATTGCCGCCCTGGAAGCCTTGGGTTATAAGAATAGTCAGGCAACAAAAGCGGTGAAAGCCGTTGCCCAGGAGGCCATGACCTCGGAGCAAATGATCAAGCAAGCGCTTAGGGCGATGCTGTAACAGAGATAAGTGAATGATAGAAGCGGATAGACTAATTGAGCCCCAGCAGCAGGGCAATGAAGACGTGGTCGATAGGGCCATACGACCTAAGCTGCTGGCGGACTATCATGGTCAGCCTCATGTAAAACAGCAAATGGATATCTTTATCGAGGCGGCACGCTCTCGCAAGGAGGCCTTAGATCACCTGCTGATCTTCGGTCCGCCGGGCTTGGGTAAAACCACCTTGGCAAACATAGTCGCCAATGAGCTGGAGGTGAGTATTAAAACCACTTCAGGCCCGGTATTAGAAAAGGCCGGCGACTTGGCGGCCTTGCTAACCAATTTAGAAGCCCATGATGTGCTCTTTATCGATGAAATCCATCGCATGAGCCCGCATGTGGAAGAAATTCTCTATCCGGCCATGGAAGACTATCAACTCGATATCATGATAGGCGAGGGTCCGGCGGCGCGCTCAATCAAGTTAGATTTACCGCCCTTTACCCTTATAGGTGCTACCACTCGGGCCGGCTCTTTAACCTCACCGCTGCGCGACCGTTTCGGTATTGTCCAGCGCCTGGAGTTTTATAATGTCGATGACCTGGCATCCATAGTTAAGCGCTCCGCAACTCATCTTGGGCTCAGCATAGACGAGCAGGGTGCCTACGAGATTGCTAAACGTTCGCGGGGCACGCCGCGTATTGCCAACCGCTTGTTGCGCCGCGTTCGTGATTTTGCCGAGGTGAAAGGCGATGGCAGCGTGTGCGCCGATATAGCTGCTCAGGCTCTGGATATGGTTGATGTTGATAAAAGCGGTTTTGATTATATGGATCGCAAGTATTTACTGGCTATTATCGAGAAGTTTATGGGTGGGCCGGTTGGTTTGGAAAACCTCGCCGCGGCCATAGGTGAAGAAAAAGAAACCATTGAAGATGTGATAGAGCCTTATCTGATCCAACAAGGTTTTATTCAGCGTACACCAAGAGGGCGAATTGTCTCTGATCATGCCTATGCCCATTTTGGTCTGCATAAGGCGACCTAAGTCTGGTGTGTAAAATCGCATTTTATTAGCCGAGCACTAACTAGCCAAGTCATAAGCTCGGCTTTTTTATGCCCTGCATACCTGTTGGTCGGGATTCATCCCGATAAAAGATGCACCATTGGCTACCTAGCAAGGCTAAAGCCTCACCTACAGGTATTGTTTAAGCTCCGAGCTAGCCGAGTGTTGTGCGTTGACCTTTGCTGCCATGGTTGTAGGTCGGGATTCCATCCCGACAAATATGCACTATTGATACCTTGCCGACGCGAAGCCCCGGGCGACAACAGGCTGCTAATTGCTTGTCATACGACAGCCGATTCACAGCGGATTAAGGCTGCGCGGATTAGGGTCTGTGACTGAGCTTGATTCAGGCAAAAAAAAGCCCGCTAATAAAGCGGGCAAAACAACAAGTTGAAGGAAGTAAATCCGAGGAACACACCAGCTGCTCAATAGTAGGGTGAAACAGCCGATGGTGTGAGGTGGGGAATCAGAAACCACCTCATGAACTGTGCAATAGAGCCATAGTTGGTTGCGCTAGCTCAGTACAGGGAGAATAATAAAGCGGTAGCAGATTTTCTTCAAACTAGAAAAATTATTTTTTTCGGATAAAAAAAACTAATAGCGAATAAAATCTTCATGATGATATTTTGCACAATAAACGTAAGGTAACTAGCTTTGTGTATTGAAATATAAGGTTATTATTTTTCCTGTGCTTTTTTTGTTCGATTAGAATTACTATTTTTTAACTTGTTATGCATCGGCAAAATGACAGCTTATGCGAATAATCCGCATAAAATCTGATTTTTGGAACTTTTTCGCATGTAAAGAACCCAATAAGATATCTGTGTATCTGCCTGTTAGCCACAGCCTGCGGCGTTTTATCGGCGCTAGGTGGCAATTCATGGCAAGGTCATTGTCAGCGTAATTATGACTGGGTACACTAGGGTTCATTGTGTGTCGTACGCTGTATTGAGCGCGGATACAGTTAACTGCAATATACGCGCCTTAGGAGAAAATACGTGGATTCAGGATTAAACTTTATTGATCTTATTTTAAAAGCCAGCTTTTTAGTGCAGCTGGTGATGCTTACTCTGGTTGCCCTGTCGGTACTTTCTTGGGCCATTATCATTCAGCGTCGCAAAATACTTAGCAACGCCCTCGCGAATGCAAAAAAGTTTGAATCCCGTTTTTGGTCTGGTGTTGATCTCTCTAAGCTGTATAACGAAATTTCCGCTCGCGGTACTCAAAGTGAAGGCATCGAAGCCATCTTTACTTCAGGCTTTAAAGAGTTTGCCCGTGCCAAGAGAAACAATCTATCTGCTGCTGGCTTAGGTATAGATGGTCCGCATCGCGCTATGCGTGTGGCCCTTTCTCGTGAGGTTGAAAAGCTAGAAAATAGCCTGTCTTTCTTAGCCACTATCGGCTCTATCAGCCCTTATATCGGTCTGTTCGGTACCGTATGGGGTATCATGAACGCCTTTATCGCCTTAGGTGAAGTTAAACAAGCGACCTTACAAATGGTTGCCCCGGGTATTGCCGAGGCCTTGATTGCAACGGCCATGGGTCTATTCGCTGCTATTCCTGCGGTTATCGCCTACAACCGTTTTGCTACCAAGATGGAAAAAATTGAGTCTTATTACGGTAACTTTATGGAAGAGTTTGCCAATATCCTACATCGCCAAGCTCTGACTCAAGAGGTGAAAAGCCATGTACCTGCGTAAGAAGCGTCGTCCGGTCTCGGAGATCAACGTCGTTCCTTACATCGACGTGATGTTGGTGCTGTTAATTATCTTTATGGCCACCGCGCCTTTGATCACCCATGGCGTCAAGGTTGAGCTGCCGAAAATGGAGCAGTCGGAATTGGTGGATACCAAGGGTGAACCGCCGATCATTGCTTCTATCGATGCCGACGGTAAATACTACGTCAGTGCTAACCCTGACCCGGAAGAAGCTTTAGAAGCGGCTGAAGTTGTAGCGATAATTCAAATGCAATTGGAAAAAAGTCCGAAAACACCCGTGATGATCAAGGGTTCCGGTCAGGTCAGTTATCAAGAAGTACTCCGTCTTATGGACATACTAAGAAAAAGTGGAGTGAACGAAGTGGGTCTGATGACGGAGTCGTTCGAGGATTAATATGCAGCAGTTTAAAATACCTCTTCTGATCTCTGCCGCTTTGCATGTGCTGATGATAGCCGTACTCGTTGGTGCTAATTATTTTCGTCCGTCCACCCCTGAGGTGATCACGGTATCTTTGAACACGCCGAGTAATGAAGACATACCACAAAAAGCCGTTGATGCGGTGGCCGTGGATCAAAAGCAGGTGCAACAGCGTATCGAAGAGCTGCGTAAGCAGGAAGAAGATAAGAAGCGCGCCGAGCAAAAGCGCATCCGCGAATTGGAAAAGCGCGCTGAGCTGGCCAAGCGTCAGCGTCAGGAAGAAGCTAATCGCATTAAAAAGCTAGAGCAGCAGCGCAAAGCCAAGGAAGAGGAGCGTAAAAAAGCCGAAGCCGAAGCGAAAAAAGCCCGCGAGATTGAGCGTAAAGAACGCGATAAGGCGAAGAAGGCTCAGCTAGAAAAGGAAAAGGCAGAGAAGGCAGCTAAGGCCGCTGCGGAAAAACGCCGCAAGGAAGAAGAAGCGGCGCTTAAAGCCGAACAAGAGCGCAAACGTAAAGAGGCAGAAGCCAAACGCAAAGAAGCAGAAGCTAAGCGTAAGGCCGAAGAAGCAAGACAAAAGGCGCTGCAAGAGCAAATGTTGCAAGAGCAGATGGCCGCCGAGCAAGCCGTGCGTGCTAAAGCCCGCCGTCAGCAGGTGCTATCTGAAGTCGACAAATATCGCGCCTTAATCTCTCAGCGTATTCAGCAGAACCTGCTGCTTGACGAGAGCTTCCGCGGTAAAGAGTGTCGCCTCAATATTAAATTGGCCTTTAATGGCCTGGTCACTAGCGTAAATTCGCTTGGTGGTGACAGACAAGTATGTGAGGCCGCGGTACGTGCCGTGCGCCGCGCCGATACGCTACCGGTCTCTAAAGACCGCGATGTATTTGAAGAATTAAAAAATATTAACTTAACGGTTAAACCAGAGTTTTAGGGGACTTTTATGATTAGATTATGCCGCGTTGTGGCAGTGTCTTTACTGGCGAGCATGAGTATGTGGGCTCAGGCCGCGCTGGAAATTGTGATCACCGAAGGGGTCGACAGCGCTCGCCCCATTGCCGTGGTGCCTTTCACCTATAAAGGCACGGGCGAAATGCCCATGCGTATCAGTGAAGTGGTGGCTGCGGACTTGCGCCGTAGCGGTAAGTTTAAGCCTATCGCCAATATCGATATGCCGCAGCGCCCGAGCTCGGATGCCGATGTAGATTATGGTGCCTGGGCACAACGTGGTGTAGAAGCCATAGTAGTGGGTACGGTCGAGCAGCAGTCAGCGGGTCGTTACCTGGTCAGTTTTGAGCTGATCGATGTGTTACGCGGTCAGATCACAGGCGGTAAAACCCGAGTATTGAACAATGGTCAGTTGGTGAACAGTGAAGACCATGTGCTGGATGCCCGCGAAACCGTGATTTCGGCATCGAGCTTCCGTCGTTATGGCCACC
Organism: Pseudoalteromonas qingdaonensis; assembly: GCF_038739665.1. Classification (NCBI taxonomy): domain Bacteria; kingdom Pseudomonadati; phylum Pseudomonadota; class Gammaproteobacteria; order Alteromonadales; family Pseudoalteromonadaceae; genus Pseudoalteromonas; species Pseudoalteromonas qingdaonensis. The sequence continues at coordinate 177,390 of NZ_JBCGCU010000003.1, forward strand.
GTATCAGTGATGTGGTGTATGAAGCCTTGACCGGTGAGCGCGGCGCCTTCTTAACGAAAATTGCTTATATCATAGTGCGTGAGCAGGATGATAAGCCTTATCAGCTAGTGGTTGCCGATTACGACGGCTTTAACGAGCAGGTGTTATTGCGCTCTAAAGAGCCGCTGATGTCGCCGGCATGGTCGCCGGATGGCAATAAGCTGGCCTATGTAACTTTTGAGAATCGTCAGAGCCAGATCTTTATTCAGGATATCTACTCAGGCCAGCGTCAGCTGATCACCACTCACCCAGGTATCAATGGTGCGCCTAAGTTTTCACCTGATGGCACTAAGCTGGCTTTGGTACTGTCAAAAGACCGTACCGGTGCCACGGAATTGTATTTATACGACTTAATTACTAAGCAGGAACGCCGCTTAACACGCCACCGTAGTATAGACACTGAGCCAACTTGGCATCCTAATGGTAAAGAGCTGATGTTTACCTCTGAAAGAGGTGGTAATGCCCAGATTTATAAGTTAAATTTAGACTCGGGTCGAGTGCAGCGTGTGACTTTTGACGGCGATATGAACTTGAACGGCTCGGTGACCCCGGATGGGAAACATCTGGTAATGGTTAACCGTACTCTAGGTCAGTATCATATTGGCAAGAAGGACCTAAATAATGGGGACTTCCATGTGTTGACTCGTACTCGCTTGGATGAATCACCAAGCGTTGCACCCAATGGCTCAATGATTATATACAGCACCATGCATAACAATAAAAATGTATTGGCTTTGGTGTCGATGGACGGTCGTTTTAAAGCGCGTTTACCTGTGCTCGACGGTCAGGTTAAGTCGCCGGCATGGTCGCCATTTTTGTGATTCGCTAAGGGTGTAGTCAGCTTTAATCGCATAAACTTGATGTTTGTGCGATTAACACACTATAGTAAGAAAAATTGAAAATCAGGTGATGGTTTCACTAAATCATAATAGGAATCTACTCAATGCAACTTAATAAACTGTTAAAAAGCCTGCTTGTTGCAGTGCCAGTAATGACACTAGCGGCCTGTAGTTCTTCATCAAACCTAGATGAAGGCCAAGCCAACGAGACTAACCAAGCTGAAACCCAAGTAACTGATACTGTAGAAGTAGAAACTGTTGAGCGCGTAGAAACTGCAGAAGAAAAACTACGTAAAAAGTTTGAACAACTTCGCCAGCAACAGGTTATTCACTTTGACTTTGACCGTGCAACGATCCAAAGCAAGTATGCTGAGCTACTTCAAGCGCACGCTCAATTCCTAATTCAAAACCCATCGGTTAAAGTACTTATCGAAGGTCACGCGGATGAGCGTGGTACGCCTGAGTACAACATCGCCCTAGGTGAGAGCCGCGGTCAGTCGGTAGAAAAATACCTTCTAAGCCTTGGCGTTAACGCAAACCAAATGTCAGTTGTGAGCTATGGCGAAGAAAAGCCAATGATCAAAGCACGCAACGAAGAAGCGTTTGCTCAAAACCGCCGTGCGGTATTAGTATACTAAAATCAGTAGAGTAATGATGAAGCCGAAACTTATTTTGGCAGCCTTACTCATGAGCGGGAGCACCCATGTTTGGGCTGCTCCCGCTCCTGTTTCTGAGGCCACTGCCAGCGAATCAAGCATTGAGCAGCGTTTAAGTCGACTTGAGCAAATGATGCAATCGCGCAACATTATGCAAGCCAACTTACAGCAGCAGCTCGATATGTTACAGGATGAAGTGAGCCAGTTACGCGGCATTACCGAAGAGCATAGCTACAAGCTCGAAAAGGTATTGCAACGTCAACGTGAGCTTTATCAAGAGATTGAGAATCGTGTGAGCGCCGCTTATACCCAGCAGCCGAGCTACGAGATGCCACAAGAGCAAACGCAGCAGGGCGATACGGGTTTAAACGTCACAGCGGTCAGCACCGACCTATCGGAAAACGAAGCGTACGATAAAGCGGTGAAGCTGATTATGCAGGACAAGCGCTACGATGCCGCTATTCCAGAATTTCAGTCGTTTTTACAAAGCTATCCTAATTCCGTTTATGCGGCTAACGCCCATTACTGGTTAGGGCAATTGTTGACGATTAAGGGCGATACTGCCGGCGCCAAGTCTCATTTTGAGACCGTAGTGAATCAATACAGTGATTCTAACAAGCGCCCGGACGCACTCCTTAAACTTGGTACTCTAGAACAACAGCAAGGCCAGTTGGCCAAAGCTAAGCAGTTGTTTAATGAGGTTATCACGCAATATCCTAATACCACGGCTGCGAAACTTGCCGCCGAACGTGTTAGCAAGTTGTAGCCAAGTTTTGCCAGTTGCAATGTTTTAGACTGCTTTGTAGCTAAAGCGGTCTAAAATTAGGCAACTAAAAGGAAAAACTAAAAAAAACCGAGTATTTGTATTGCACTTGGATTTTAAATAAGTATTATAAGCGCCCGCAGCAGGGGATAACCACTTAGGAAGTTTTCTGCAGCAGAATTACATAAAGTGGGTCATTAGCTCAGCTGGTAGAGCAGTGGACTTTTAATCCATTGGTCGATGGTTCGAATCCATCATGACCCACCACTTTATGTAATACTTAGCACAGCGTTGGGTCATTAGCTCAGTTGGTAGAGCAGTGGACTTTTAATCCATTGGTCGATGGTTCAAGTCCATCATGACCCACCAATTGCTAAATAGATTCTAATGTTGGGTCATTAGCTCAGCTGGTAGAGCAGTGGACTTTTAATCCATTGGTCGATGGTTCGAATCCATCATGACCCACCACTTTAGAATCAACACAGTTAATTTGTGACGTTAATCATAACGCTTTGAACAAGTTAACAACCCGGGCGGGTCATTAGCTCAGCTGGTAGAGCAGTGGACTTTTAATCCATTGGTCGATGGTTCGAATCCATCATGACCCACCATTCAATATCCCCCTGCTATTATAAATAGCGCTTAATGTGCCACTTCCTTATTGGTTCATTACATCAGAGCGGGTCATTAGCTCAGCTGGTAGAGCAGTGGACTTTTAATCCATTGGTCGATGGTTCGAATCCATCATGACCCACCACTTTCTTTATTCCCTTTTAAACTTAATTAGTTACTAACTATCTTCTCTATCCCAAGCACATAGCTTCTTTTTGTCGTCATAGTTTCGTATAATTGCCCCAATATTTTGTAACCTAGAATGGTTTTATCAGTATGGGTATTAGCCAACAGATCATGCCTGAGGATTATATCTTTCCTCCTAAGCCAGCTCCTCTTTCTGACAGTGAAAAAGCTGAGTACAAAGCGCGTATCAAGCAACTGCTAAAAGAGAAAAATGCGGTATTAGTGGCCCACTATTATACCGACCCGGAAATTCAGGCCCTAGCGGAAGAAAGTGGCGGTTGCGTAGCCGACTCGCTGGAAATGGCACGTTTCGGTGCGCGTCAGGAAAACGCAGAAATGATCATAGTTGCCGGCGTTCGCTTTATGGGTGAAACGGCGAAGATCTTAACTCCTGAGAAAACTGTTGTGATGCCAACTCTGGATGCGACCTGCTCGCTGGATGTGGGTTGTCCTATCGATGCTTTTAACGAGTTCTGTGATCAACACCCAGAGCGTAAAGTAGTGGTGTACGCCAATACTTCGACTGCGGTTAAGGCCCGTGCGGATTGGATTGTGACCTCATCCTGTGCGCTGGAAATTGTAGAGCACCTTGATAGCGAAGGCGAAAAAATTATCTGGGGCCCGGATAAGCACCTTGGCAGCTATATTCAAAAGCAAACCGGTGCCGATATGATCATGTGGAACGGCGCCTGTATCGTTCACGACGAGTTTAAAACCAAAGCGCTGCAAGATATGAAAGCCTTGCACCCGGATGCGGCGGTTTTGGTTCACCCAGAGTCTCCAGCGGAGATTGTAGAGCTGGCCGATGCGGTTGGTTCAACCAGCCAGCTAATTAAAGCGGCGCAGGAAATGGATAATCAGAAGTTTATCGTTGCCACCGATCGCGGCATTTTCTACAAGATGCAGCAACTATGCCCAGAGAAGGAATTCTTTGAAGCACCGACCGCCGGCGAGGGTGCCACCTGTAAAAGCTGCGCACATTGCCCCTGGATGGCCATGAACGGCTTAAAAGCCATTGAAGAAGCCCTGCTTGACCCAAGCGGTAAAGAAGTGTTTGTGGACATGGAGCTGCGCGAGGGTGCCTTACGTTCACTTAACCGCATGCTTGATTTCACTGCTGCCATGGCACGCTAATGGCGGATTACTAAGCAATTGATTTGGTTTTGTAAAAAACACCTTGCAACAAACAAAGCCTTTGCTTAGTATAAGCGGCGCTGCTACGGCAGCCCAGTTAAAGTGCGGAGAGGTGGCTGAGTGGCCGAAGGCGCACGACTGGAACTCGTGTATACGTTAATAGCGTATCGAGGGTTCGAATCCCTCCCTCTCCGCCATGCATTATGATAAAAAACCAGCTTCGGCTGGTTTTTGCTTTTCGGCGTTCGGTCGCAAGCTTCGGCCCTGTGGGCTGTTCGTTCACTAGCGGTGAACTCACTCCTCTGCGCCATGCATTAAAACGAAAGAGCCCAGCTTTATGCTGGGCTTTTTCGTTTCAACAGCACCAGCTGAGTTAGGGAGGCCTTGATGAGAACCCTAGTTCGACAAAACGCCTGGAGCGTTTTGAGCCGCGCAGGCGCCCGAAGGGTTGCCTACAGGACGTAGGCAAGCTTATCCCTCCCGGGTTAACCGTTTTCGGCGTTCGGTCGCAAGCTTCGGCCCTGCCTTGGGCTGTTCGTTCACTAGTGGTGAACTCACCCCTCTCCGCCATGCATTAAAACGAAAGAGCCCAGCTTTATGCTGGGCTTTTTCGTTTTAACCGCACTAGCTGAGTGGGGAGGTCATGATGAGAACCCTGGTTCGACAAAACGCAGGGAGCGTTTTGTGCTGCGAAGCACCCGAAGGGGCGAATATAGGGATATATGAGCGCACCTAAATGCCTAGAGCGTTTTGAGCCGCGTAGGCGCCCGCAGGGTTGCCTACAGGACGTAGGCAAGCTTATCCCTCTCGGGTTAACCGTTTTCGGCGTTCGGTCGCAAGCTTTGGCCCTGTGGGCTTTTTTGTTTTAACAGCACCAGCTGAGCCGCACAGACGCCCGCGGGGTTACCTACAGGACGGTTGTAGGTAGGCCTTCAGGCCGACAAATATGCCCAGGGTTAGCATTGTCGGCGCAAAGCACCGACCACAGTAATGTAAGAGAATATGGCCGAAAGCGCTTTGGGCGTACTTTACGCCAACTCCTGCGCCACTTCTGCCACTTTTTGTCGTAACCAGATATGGCTCACATCCCTATGCAGCAGCGGTGACCAAATCATGTCCAGCTCGAATGGCGGTATGGGGAAGGGCGGCTCTAAAATGGTGAGCCCAGGGTCATCCTGATAGATTTTAGCCGCCTTAGAGGGCAAGGTGGCGACCAGGTTCAGCTCTTTAGCCAGGTGAATGGCTACATGATAATTACGAGTGAAAGTGGCTATGTCTCTGTGCTTACCAAAGTGCGCCAGGGCTTCGTCAACCCAACCGAGCTTTTGTACGTCCTTGGGATCCATACCCACACCCACGCCAAAACCGGTTTTACTCACCCAGATATGTCTGGCCTGTAAATAACTTTCTAAATTAAAGCGCTCTAAAATGGGGTTATCGGATTTAACCAGACAGCAGAAGCTGTCTTTCCAAATACGTTTATGGTGGAAAGACTGAGGCAGCTTCTCAAAACGGTTGAGGGCCATGTCCACCTTGCCGTTTTCAACGTCGTGGAAGTTAACGTCACTGGGCGTCAGTATATCCAAGGTGGTATCCGGCGCTTCGGCATGGAGTTTACTTAATAGGCGCGGAGCCAAGGTACTGGCGGCATAGTCGCTGGCCATAATACGAAATACGCGCTTACTGCTGGCGGGCTCAAAGTCGCGGTTAGGAGCCAAGGTTTCTTCCAGGGTCATCAGCACCCCGCGGATCACAGGTTGCAGCTCTAAGGCGCGCTCTGTGGGGACCATGCCCTCACTGGTGCGCACCAATAGGGGGTCATTCAACAGGTTACGCAGGCGTTTAAGGCCATTACTCATGGCCGGCTGAGTAATGCTGAGCTGATTGGCCGCCTTGGTGACATTACACTCGCGCAATAAGGTATCGAGATAAACGAGAAGATTTAAATCAATTTTGTTTATGTTCATTCCGCTATGCCATTTATTATATTTATAGTTAGTCTAGCTTATTCTTGGGTAGCAGGATAGGCTACCAAAGGTGTATAAATCGCTGTTCTTTGGGATAAGGATAAACCTGTTTATATTCGCCGCGGACAATTTTTTGCTGTGCCTGCTGCCAATAGGCGGCTTCAGTCAGCTCGCCATGATAACGCATAAATATTTCTTTATGAGTAGGGTTAGGTAGCACAAAGGTGGTTAGCTGAGCCGGGAACACATCGTTTGGGGCGACCGAAATACTGTGCTCATCGTTGTAATCGAATTCGCGAAATTGCATATCTGTAAGGTATTGCACTTCGTCATAGTCATAGAAGACCACACGCTGATGTTTGGTGACGCCAAAGTTTTTCAACAGCATATCGCCGGGGAAAATATTGGCGGCGATCATTTCTTTAAGCGCCTGACCGTATTCGATAATGGCGTGCTCGGCTTTTTCCTTATCCACTTCTTGCAGGTAAAGGTTTAGCGGCGTCATGCGGCGTTCGATATAGAGGTGCTTGATGATCAGCATATCGCCTTCGATACGCATCGAATTAGCAATACTGTTTTCCAGCTGTTGCAGCAATTCATCGCTAAAGCAACTCAGGGGCAGGGCCACATCGGAATACTCCCAGGTATCGGCCATGCGGCCAACCCTGTCGTGGCGTTTAACCAGTTGGTAACGCTCGAGTACGGTTTGTCTGCCAAAGGGTTTACTGGAACCAAAGTGGTCGCGGATTATTTTAAATACGTAAGGGAAAGAGGGCAGGTTGATCACCATCATCACCATGCCCGGAGTACCTGCGGCCAGCTCAAAGCGCTCCTGGGCATGCTGCATATGTGCCAGTAGCTCACGGTAGAATTCGGTTTTGCCCTGCTTATGAAAACCTATGGCGTTATAGAGTTCGGCCTTGGTTTTGCCGGGCATGAGCTGATTGAGAAAGTGCACCAGGGCCGAGGGCGCATGAGTTTGCACCATAAAATAAGCGCGGGCAAAGCCGAAGATCACCCGCATTTGCGATGAGCGCGTGAGCAGGGCATCGATATAGAGGCCGCGGTCTTTGTTATGTAATACCGCAATGATAAAGGGCTGAGAGCCAGTCGATGAAACAATACGACCGACGATATAAGCGGCCTGACCGCGATAAAAGGGGGCCTGCAGTATATCAAAACGCATTTGGTGGCTTTTAACATGGGTGTCTGGCGCTTGTTTTATAAAAGCCTTTAATAACAAGCGAATATCACGTTCTAAATTGGCAAAGGCGCAGCCAAACTCAAACTGAGTGATAATTTGGCGAATAGTGGGCTTTAGGCCTTCAACCACGGGGAAATAGCTGCGATATTCTGCTTCAACCGGAAGCGCCGGAGCATCGGCCAGGGTCGCCTGAACGAAGATAAAGTCGTTATTGTAATACTGGCGCTCAAACAGGCGGCAAAACACCGAGTTATAAAAGGTTTCTGCAAGCTCAGCCTGAGGGTGAAAGGTTAAAAACTGCTTATAGCATTCCTTGGTGTCTATCCATAGCTGGGGATTGTCCGCCGGATCGCTGACCACAGAGACTAGGGTGTCAACGGTTTCATTTACTCGGGTATCATAATAGCTAATGCGCAAACTGGCGATATGACGCATGGTTGCCCAATCACGCTTGGCAAAGGCCTCGGGAGCTTGCGCCGTGATCGATTGGAACAACTTATAGTGATGGAAAAACCCATTAAGAATTTGTTGCGCTATTGCTTGTGCATACACAGTTAAAGCCCCTAGAGTATAAACTCTAACCTACCTTAAGCCATGGTACTAATTTATTGCAAGGTCTTTGTAAGTGTTATTGATATTTTGCCAGGGACTTTTCTAACCTTGCCAGCTTTTGTTCGGTTTCTTTAATGCGCTGAGTATAGCGATATTCAATATCCTTGATATTACTCTGCACCTCTTTTTTCAGTGCTGAGCGCTCATCATCTGACATCAGGTGCTCCAAGCGTAACTCTTGGGCTAAGGTTTTGGCACTGCGCTCACGTTTTAACAGCACCACTTCTTGCTTGGTGTTGTTAATTTGCATATTGATGCTGTTGCGCTTGTTTTCTTTCTCTAGCCCGGTTAATTGCCTGCTGTACTCTTCTTTGGGGACCTGTTGGTGGGAATGAGTACGTGAGACTTCTTGCTCCTTTGCATTTTTATCGCAAGGGAACTGGCTAAATACCATGCCTGCTTCGGTTTGGCACTTAAAGTATGTAGTATTGGCGTAACCCAAAGCAGGCAGCGCCGCGCTAAGTATTAACACACTTCCTTGGAGCGCTAATCTGCTAGTCACCATTTCACCTCGCTTAATTATTCTTTTTATCCTTCACCCAATATAGATGAACTGAAATTGAATGTCACGAAAGTAAGCCAAAGGTATTAAATATGTGTGGTTGTTTTTTATCCGTTTATTGCGCGTTAAAGCGTTTGAGCTGCTTAAGGCCTTGAATTAAAAAAGGCACATTAAGTTCTTGGTCGACATTAAAGCCCTCGCTGGCAGAAATATGTTTATAACTGCCGTCGCTGCTTAACAAGGTAATGCGGTCTTTACGCAGGGCGATAAACACCCCTTGTGAGTAATTGATATTGGGCTGAGTGTCATTGCCGAGCATGTTATTGGCAATTAATGCGCTGGTGGCCAACTCTGGGCATTGCAAGTGCTCAGCCAGCACTGTGGCCAGTATGTCTTGGGGTTGCACTATATGGCCGAGATTCTGTAAACGCGAGTCTGAGCTCCATAACTGATTAATTGCTGTAATGCGCTCTGTGCTCTCGCTGGCAAGGGTAAAGGCAAAAACTGTATGTGAGTCTTGCACCGGCATGTGCTCATCAAGGGTGACCTTGACCAGGGCGTCGGCATCGTTATGAATAAAATCAAATTGCGCTAGATTTGTTTGCAGTGTTAATGGCGTGCGTCGCCATAGCGGATCTATGTGATCCTTGCTCATGCTTTGGCGGTAATAGCTAGGTAAGCCATAGAGAGCATTGAATATGGTGTCCTCAGCGTTGGCTGGGTGCAAAATAGGGGCAACTAGCCGCAGTGCCGGGTTCGCTTCAATAAAGCGAGTTAAGTCAGCCTCAGAGCTAAATAAGCGAATATCCACTGCGGCAGCATCTTTCGCCAGGTTACAGCTTGGCAATTGTGCCGGCATTACAAAGCTGACATTGGGCGCATTAACATTAACCGAGCGCTCTTGCTGATAACGCTTAAGGTCGAGCAGGTCATTTTTGGCCAGCAAGGATTTTGCCGTAGTCGGGTAAGACAGAGGCAACATATTGTCCTGCTTGGTGATATCAAATTTTAGTTCGGCGTCAGCCCAAATATGAATGCTGTGGCTAAGGGCAAAGCACACCACTAATGCGGTGGTGATGGCGCGACCAATGCGCAGACGTTTGAGGTCACTCAGATGGTGCCAGGTATAGTTACTGACGATCAGCTGATAGGCCAAAATCAAGATGACAAAGGTGCTAACCATCAGGGTCGAAAGCGCCGGGGTATTACTTACATTGCGCCAAAACAGAGATAAAATTTCCCCTAAGGCACTGTAATTCAGGTGATATCCCAGGTTGTAATAAACAAAGGCATCCACCGCCAGCAAGGTCATGCCTATGGTGGCCAGCACCGAGGCCATGCCGCGAATATGACGAGGGTAGGGAAAAACCAGGGATAGCGGGAATATGGTCAGCACAAAGGCTAAAAAGGTAATAAAGGCGGTGTGGCTGAGCCAGGTCACCACCATATAAAAGGTGCCAACAGCCGTTGCTGGAGGCGCATCGGCAAATAAATAGGCAAGGCTAAGCAGCAACGCAAGACCAATATTAGCCAGGGTAAACCAGTGGCCCCAGGCCAGTAACTGGCTGACTCGAGAAGAAAATTGATTTTGCGTTGTCAGATTCATCGGGTTACTTCAACGAATCCGTTAGGGCATTAGCAAAGTTTTGCGCCACGGCGGCTCTTTTTGCTTCAGGCACATGCTCTTTAATAATATGCGTGATAGTATTGCCCAGACACATCAGGCTTAAATCAACCGGTGCCTTTTTTTCGGCAAGTACAGCGACAAGCTGGTCGACAAGTTGTTCTACTTCTTCATTGGTATATTTGGATAACGCTGGCATCGGTGGTTCATTACTGATTTATATATGTCCTTGTATTTTAACACCGTAGGAGTGAAAAACAAAGATGACCACTGAGGTTAAGAAGCTGGTTGTACATTACGTCGATAAAGACGACGATAATACCCAAATTCACTTGCGCAATGACGAAATGCCCATCAATGAGCGCGTTAATGTGTTTATCGAGCAGTTACATCACGCCTATAACGGCAAGCCAGGCAAGGGTTTTTGTGCTTTCAGTGCGGATAAAAGCAGTGTTGTGGCAAGTGCTATGCAAAGCTACCGCAATCATGAGCTTGGCTTTTGGCAAGTTACCGAGCAGGCCGCCACGGTATTAAAAGAAGAGCTTGATAAATATGCCTTTAATGAAACTGGCTATCTGGTTTTTTGTCATTATCAGTATGTTGCCACGGAATATATTTTAATTGCCCTGATTAATATTAAAGAGCACTACAGCATTACCTCTGAGTTGGACTTGGCTTCTTCCCGTCACCTGGATATTACCCGCATGCAATTGGCGGCGCGTATAGACTTAGCTGCCTGGGACACACAGGCAGACGATAATCGCTATATCTCCTTTATCAAAGGCCGAGCTGGGCGCAAGGTTGCCGATTTCTTCTTGGACTTTTTAGGCTGTGAAGAAGGTATCGACCCGAAACAGCAAAGCCGCTCCATGCTTACCGCCGTTGAAGACTACTTAAGCGAGCAAGGCTTGGACAAGGCGGAAAAAGACGAACGTCGCCGCGAAGTTTTTGATTATTGCAGTGACCGCTTAAGCAGCGGCGAAGATGCGCAAATTGATGAAATCGGTAAGGCCATCAGCAAGGATGATGAAAATAGCTTTAATGATTTTTATCAGCAGCAAAATTATGATTTGGCCGAGTCATTCCCGGTCGATAAGAAAACCGTAACCGGTATGGTGAAGTTATCTGGCATGGGTGGTGGTGTGAGCGTTGGCTTTGAGCGCAAGCACTTGGGTGAGCGGGTGATATACGATCCGGTTTATGACACTTTGACCATCAAGGGCGTGCCGCCAAATCTAAAAGATCAGCTTGAGCAGTTGGATAAAGAGTAGGGGGTAAACCTGCTTATAGTTTTAGGATATAAAAAGACATAAAAAAAGCCGCTGAAATCAGCGGCTTTTTACGTTTACCCTAATTACTCGGCATCAGCCTGAGCTACTTCAGGCACCGGCTCAGCGGCAATCTGTGGGGCTTTTGGTGTCGCCGCGCCACAGGAGGCATGGTGTGCAGGAGCAACTGAACCGGGCTTCAAACCACTGTTTACAACCGCGGTGCGTTGCTCAGCCGGCATTGGCTGTGGCAAGTCATTCAGAGGTTGCATGGCTTGGGTTACAGGCTGTGTCATAGGCGCCGTGGCATGACCGATTGCGCGTACAGCTTTAGCGGCTGGCTCAGCTGTTGCTGCAACTTTTGTTTCAGCTTGCTCGGCAACAACTTCAACCTTTTCCTCTTGAGCTGGCTCGGCTGGTGCTTCAACAACTGCTTCAACAGCAGTCTCAACAAGAGTTTCAACTTGAGCTTCAGCCTCAGCTGGTTTTGCTTCGTCTTGCTCGGCAACAACTTCTACCGCTGGCTCTTCGCTGTTAGTAGCAGGTGTTTCAACAACCGCTTCTTCAGCTTGTGGCTCAACAGTTTCTGCAACCACTTCGGCTTGAGGCTCTAGGCTCTCCTGGCTTGGTGCTGGATCAGCTGCAACGGCTTCTTGCTCCACTGGCGTTTCTACCCGCTGCTCGGCTGGCTCAGCGTCTTGCTTTGCTTCTTCCGCCATGGCTTGATCCGCGACAGGGACAAAGGCTGGCTTATCCGTTTCGCCTTCTTGCTTTTCACGACGGCGGCGTTGACCCGCGGCGCGCAGGTGGCGTGGTGAACGACGGCTGCGAGTGCGGCCTTCTTTTTCACCTTCGGCTTGCTCTTCACCTTCTTGCTTCTCGGCGTTGGGTTCTGCCTGAGCTACTGGCTCAGCCTTAGGTGCAGGCTTAGACTCAGCTTTTGGTGAAGCCTTTTCTTGTGCAGTCTCAGCTGGCTGCTCTTGCACTGGGGCTTCTTGAGCTACTTCAACAACCGGCGCTGCTTGTTGCTCTTGAGCATCTACTGCAGGCGTTGTTGTTTCAGTTGTAAGCGTTTGCTCGGCCTGATTTGACACACGTACCTTCTTACGAAGGTTACGGCGCTGACGGCGCTGCTTAGGCGCTTGTTCTTGCTCGTCTTGAGCTTCAACAACCGTTTCTTTGCGCACTTCTTCGTTATCGTTGCGGTTGTCGCGACGACGGTTTTGCGAACGACGGCGTTTGTTGCGGTTATCCGAGCCACGATTGTCATCACGCTCGTTGTTGCGCTGACCACCACGTTGGCCGCCGCGCTCATCGCTGCGGTTTTGCTCGTTACTTTCGCTCTTCTCAGCTTCAGGCTTATCGCCGCCTTTTTGCTGCGGGCCTTTACCACGGTTACGCGACTGATTGCTGCGACGGCGCTGGTTATTGCGACGACGCTCACCCGAGCGGCGCTCTTTTTGCTCATCCGTACTCGGCTTTTTCTCTTGCTCTTTTTGCTCTTCGCCACCGAATAGCTCTTTAAGCCATTTGCCGATGCGCTCAATCAGGCCTGGTTGTGCAGCTGCCTTGGCTTTAGGGCTGGCAGCTTTAGGCTGGGCAACAGGTGCTGGCTCTTGTGGCATTACCACGCCTTTAAGCACAGGCTCTTCACGCTGTGGCATAGCCGGCGCACGCGAGTACTCAATTGCTTCTGGCTCTGGCTCAATGATTTGCTCGTAGCTGGCGGCTTCCAGAGTTTCGTCTTTGCGCAAACGCACTACTTCGTAATGCGGTGTTTCCATATGTTGATTAGGAATGATCACTACATCACAGTTGTGACGTTTTTCGATGCGCTGTACGCTGCGACGCTTTTCGTTAAGCAGGTAGGCACCAACGGCAACCGGTACCTGAGCATTAACCTGAGCGGTATTGTCCTTGATCGCTTCTTCTTCGATTAAGCGCAAGATAGATAAGGCGATAGACTCGTTTGAACGTATGGTGCCCTGGCCGCTACAACGTGGGCAGCTGCCTTGGCTCGCTTCACCTAGTGAAGGGCGCAGGCGTTGACGTGACATTTCCAACAGGCCGAAGCGTGAAATCTTGCCGATTTGTACGCGGGCACGGTCTTGACGCGCCGCATCTTTAAGACGGTTTTCTACTTCACGTTGATGGCGTGGCGGCGTCATATCGATAAAGTCGATAACAATCAAACCACCTAGGTCACGTAGGCGTAACTGACGGGCAATTTCGTCGGCGGCTTCTAAGTTGGTATTAAGTGCCGTTTCTTCGATATCGCTACCCTTGGTCGCTTTTGACGAGTTGATATCGATAGAGGTCAGGGCTTCTGTTGGGTCAATAACGATTGAACCACCAGAAGGCAGGCGTACTTCACGCTGGAACGCCGACTCGATTTGGCTTTCAATTTGATAGTGCGTAAACAGGGGCACATCATTTTGATACAGCTTAACGCGATTCATAAAGTCTGGACGGAAGCGCTCGATATGAGCTTTTGCTTCTTCGAATACGCGCGGTTTGTCGATCAGGATTTCACCGATATCGCGACGCAAATAGTCACGAATAGCGCGGAAAATAACGTTGCTTTCCTGGTGAATTAAGAAAGGTGCCTTGCCGCTGTCGGCTGCATCTTTAATCGCCTGCCAATGTACCAGCAGGGCTTTTAGGTCGTACTCAAGCTCTTCGTATGATTTACCAACACCCGCGGTGCGCACGATAAGGCCCATGCCCTTAGGCAGGTCCAGGCGGCTTAGTGCTTCTTTAAGCTCTACACGCTCATCGCCTTCGATACGACGAGAAATACCGCCAGCACGAGGGTTGTTTGGCATTAGCACCAGGTAGCTACCGGCAACACTGATAAAGGTGGTTAGCGCTGCGCCTTTTTGGCCACGTTCTTCTTTATCAACTTGGACGATCACTTCCTGTCCTTCACGGATCACATCCTTGATATTAGGACGGCCGCTAAAGGTATAACCGCTAGGGAAGTAGGTGCGGGCAATTTCTTTCAGTGGTAAGAAGCCATGGCGTTCGGCGCCGTAGTCAACAAAGGCGGCTTCAAGAGAAGGTTCGATACGGGTAATTTTACCCTTATAGATGTTTGCTTTTTTTTGTTCGTGTCCAGGGCTTTCGATATCTAGATCGTACAGGCGCTGGCCATCAACCAGTGCTACGCGCATTTCTTCTTGCTGCGTCGCATTGATTAGCATGCGTTTCATATTGTTACTCTTAAATTCTTTACATAGTGCCCGACCTGACTTGGGTCGTTCGGCGCTCTTCTTTGTGTCTTAGGTGCAGTCTCACGACTGGGCTTTTAACGAAAAAGCTTAACGTTTTAAATCTACCTTGGAGTGGTTTGGCTGTAATTAAGAGCCACTACACCACATCTATGTTCATGCCTTCAGCTAAGGGCTGACAGGCGACGCAACAAGGTAATAGTCGTTTACCGTTACACCAAATGGTGGTCGATAGCATTATGATTTTGTTTAATTACAGGCCGTTCGCTGACGTTCTATGTTAATGCTGAACCGTGCGCAAAAGACCTAATGTTCTATTCTTCGTTTCCTATTATTGCCCAGTTGGGCCAATCACCACTTGCGGTCGCAGCCAAACAAACAATCTATTACGCGCATTGTTTGTCACTGCATTCACGTGGGTTCTGGGTGATAAAGCTGTGGAAATACGAGCTCGAATCTGTATGATCGCCATTCCCAGAATGTGTTGCACGCAAGTTTTGGTTAAAACCAAAGGTGATGTAAAATCTTGTGTTATGCACAGGTTTTACAAGGGCGATTATCCCACTAAAACCTCAGCATAAGCAACTAAATTATGACTCAAATCAGTGATTAGGTAATGAAAGAGACGATTGGCACCCAGGTTTGCTTTGTAACCGTTGATGAAGACTACAGCGGACAACGCATAGATAACTTTTTGATAACCAAACTCAAAGGGGTGCCAAAAAGTGCGATATACCGTATTTTGCGCAAAGGCGAAGTACGGGTGAATAAAAAACGTGTCAAGCCTGTGTATAAATTACAAGCGGGCGATACGGTACGTCTTCCGCCGATTAAAGTGGCCGAGCGCGAAGAGCAGCCTATACCGACCAATTTGGATAAGGTGAGTAAGCTCGAAGATGCCATCTTGTTTGAAGACAAGTATCTTATAGTTATCAACAAGCCTGCCGGCATGGCGGTGCACGGTGGTAGTGGTTTGAGTTTTGGTCTTATCGAAGCATTGCGCGCGTTGCGCCCGAATGACAGAAACCTGGAGCTGGTGCACCGCTTAGACCGAGACACCTCGGGCTGCCTGCTTATCTCGAAAAAGCGCTCGGTATTGAAATCCTTGCACGAGCAACTGCGCGAAAAAACCATGGAGAAAAACTACTGGGCCCTAGTAGCCGGGCAGTGGGATGCCAAGGTGCGTAATGTCAATGAGCCACTGAATAAGAACACATTGCAATCCGGTGAACGCGTGGTGCGTGTTGATCATGAACGCGGTAAAGCTTCGCACACACGTTTTCGCGTATTAGAGCGTTTTGAAAATTGCTCCCTGGTGCAGGCATCACCGGTGACCGGGCGTACGCACCAAATTCGTGTGCATACCCAGTGCAAAGGGCATCCTATTGCCTGTGATGATAAATACGGCGACCAGGCCTTTGATGCGCAAATGCGTGCTCAGGGCTTAGGCCGTTTATTCTTGCACGCTCGTGAGCTGCGCTTTTTCCATCCGCAAACGGAAACTACCTTGGCTCTGGAAGCGCCTTTAGATGCGGCATTGGAACATTGTTTAGGACGCTTACGTGAGCAAAATCAATAATAAAGAGCTGCTGATATTCGATTGGGATGGCACCATTATGGACTCGGTGCCGAAAATCGTGGCGACACTGCAAAGTGCGGCGCGCGCATTGAGCGTGCCCGAGCCCGACCCCATCAGTGCGAAGAATATCATAGGCCTTAGCCTGGATACCGCGGTGGCCACCTTGTTTCCCGAGCATAGCGAGTTTCATCAAGCGCTTGAAGAGCAATATAAGCACCATTATCTGGCCGTTGACACCACGCCGACGCCGCTGTTTGATAATGTTGAAAGCACCTTGCAAGCGCTAAAGGAAAAAGGTTATTCACTGGCGGTGGCGACCGGTAAAAGCCGTAAGGGATTAGACAGATTAATGGCTGAAACCGGGCTGGCGCATTTTTTTGATATTAGCCGCACCGCTTGTGAGGCTCAATCTAAGCCGCATCCACAAATGCTGGAGCAAATCCTTGCCTTTTATCAATGCTCGCCACAGCAGGCGGTGATGATAGGGGATACGCAAATCGACATGCAACTGGCAGCCAATGCCGGGGTTGATGGCATAGGCGTGACCTTTGGTGTGCATGCCAAGGAAGAATTAGAAATCTTTCACCCCAAGGCGACCGTAAACAGTTATCGGGAATTATTGGCGCTCTTTTAAGCGCCATTTTTGTGCTGGCGAGGTTCTTGCGCTGGCACAGTTATAGCGTCAGTGGATCTATGCCCCAATCTAACAGTAGTTGGTTAAGGCGTAGTAAAGGCAGGCCAACCAAGGCATTGGGATCATCGCCCTTAAGGGCTTCAAAAAGACAAATCCCCAAGCCTTCACTTTTAAAGCTGCCAGCACAATTAAGGGGTTGCTCTTTGGCCACATAAAGACGTATTTGCTCGGCGCTTAAGTGGCGAAAATGAACCTCAAAGGGTTCGACTATTACCGTGTTTTTGCCCGTTTCTATGTCCAGCAGCGCTAAAGAGGTTAAAAAGGTGACTTTTTCGCCACTAAAACGAGCCAGTTGCGCCTCAGCATTTGCTACAGTATGGGGTTTGCCGAGTATATCATCCTGGTGCAGAGCCACCTGATCCGAGCCGATCACTAGGCCGCAATCATATAGATCACACGCGGTTTGCGCTTTTTCCAGAGCTAAACGGCGTACCAGTTGCTCTGGCTGTTCACCGGCTTTGGCTGACTCGTCAATTGCGGGTGAAAAGTGGTGAAATTCAGGGATAATTTTTTTTAATAATTGCTGCCTAAAAGGCGAACTTGAGGCTAAGATAAAAGCTGTTTTCATTGCCCGATCATCGAATTGTTAAATATCGAGTCTAGAATACGGCGCAATCGGGCGAAAAACAAAAGGAAAGTCGAATTTTATTTTGACTCTAATGACAACTATCTATATGATGCAGCCCCTATGCAAAAGGTGAAGATTCCCGTCACCCTTGATCCGGGCAGAGCGGCACAACGTCAGTTAGATTATGACGGCGTGGTACTGCTTGAAGAACTTTCTCGATTTGAGCAAGTTGTGCTGGATAAAAGTGGTGAAGTAGCGGTACAAATTCATTGCAAGAATGACGAACAAGGGTTAACTGTTCTCAGTGGTTCTATTAAGGCCCGAGCAACTCTTATTTGTCAGCGTTGTAATGAAGAGTTTGGGTTGGATTTGGAACAAGACTTTGCGTATACGCCGGTTGGCATGGGTGCAGAGTCAGATCATCTCCCTGATTACTACGATCTTGTGGAGCTAGATGAGAACGGAGAAATCAATATTCGACAATTAGTTGAAGATGAATTGATTTTGGCCATTCCTATCGTGCCTATGCATGACGAAGCATCTTGTCGTTACTCAAAGCAACCAAAAAGCTTTGGTAAAATCGACGAAGAAGATGAAAAACCAAATCCATTTGAAATTTTGAAACAACTTAAGAAAGATTCTTAGGAGAAGGCTAATGGCGGTACAAAAAAGCAAAAAGTCTCGTGCAAGACGTGGTATGCGTCGTTCACACGATGCGATCAGTGGTCCAGCTCTAACAGTTGATAAAGTGACTGGTGAAACTCACCGTCGTCACCACATCACTGCAGACGGCTACTACAAAGGCGTTAAAGTAATTTCTAAGTAAGAGATTGCTTTATGCAACGCAGTCTAACCATTGCGTTAGATATGATGGGGGGCGATTACGGCCCCCGTTCATCTATCCCAGCCGCAGTTGAAGCGGTTCATCTCCATAATTCACTTACCCTGATCCTCTGTGGTAATGAAACCCTAATTGAAGAGCAGCTTTCCCGTTTAGACGCGCTGCAACACCCACGCTTAAAAATCAAACATTGTACGCAAATCGTCACCAATGCCGATGAGCCCGCGTATGCGTTACGTAATAAAAAAGATGCGTCTATGCGTGTGGCCCTTGATTTGGTTAAATCCGGGGAAGCCCAAGCCTGTGTAAGTTCCGGCAACACCGGGGCTTTATTCGCCATTGCCCATTATGTGCTGAAAATGTTGCCCGGTATTAAACGCCCAGCGCTTATCTCTACGGTACCCACACAAACAAAACGACCCGTTTATTTGTTGGATCTTGGCGCCAATGTTCATTGTGATGCCCATACTTTGTATCAATTCGGGATCATGGGAACCGTGGTGGCGCGTGAGGCGCAGGATATCGAATATCCTAAGGTCAGTCTGCTTAATATTGGCTCCGAAGACATCAAGGGTCATGAGGGTATAAAAGCCGCTGCCAAGTTGATGAGCAGTTGTAACACCATAAATTACACGGGTTACAGCGAGGGGAGTGATATTTTCAGTGGCAAGGCCGATGTGATCGTCTGTGAAGGCTTTGTCGGTAATGTGGCACTGAAAACCTGTGAAGGAATTGCAAAACTGATCATGCATAAGATGACTAAAGCCTTGAAAAAGCATTTGCTTTATCGTGGCTTGGCGCTATTACTTATGCCTGTCATAAAAAAAATCTATAAAAAGGTGAACCCCGACCAGTATAACGGCGCATCTTTGGTAGGATTGCGCGGTATAGTGGTTAAAAGCCATGGAAATGCATCGGCAAGTGCATTTCTAGCGGCAATTAATGAGGCTGTTAAGGAAGTGCAACGTCAGTTGCCCGAGAAAATTCAAGCGGCCTTTGCTGAGAACGAGCCAACGCCAGATACGAGCGCAGAAAACTCGTAAACTCCCTCCTCATTAATGCCTGCCAAAATTCGCGAATATCGCTAAAACAATACGAAAGAGCAGCATATGTCTGAAAAAATCGCAATATTATTTCCTGGCCAAGGCTCACAAAGCGTTGGCATGTTATCTGAGCTACTAAGCGAGTCTGAGGTAGTGAAAGCCACCTTTGCTGAAGCATCACAAGCCCTTGGCTATGACTTGGCAGAGCTAGTGCTTAATGGCCCAGAAGAAGAGCTAAATCAAACTCACCGTACACAACCTGCGTTATTGTGTTCGTCAGTGGCTATTTTCCGTCACTGGCAACAGCTAGGCGGTGCAGAGCAAGAAGTGGTACTGGCTGGTCACAGTCTAGGTGAATACTCGGCGCTGGTATGTGCCGGTGTAATGAGCTTAGCCGATGGCGTTAAGCTGGTTGAAAAGCGCGGTCAATATATGCAGCAAGCAGTACCTGCTGGTGTGGGTTCAATGGCGGCCATCATTGGTCTTGACGATGATGCTATCGCTAAAGCCTGTGCCGACAGTGCCCAAGGCCAAGTTGTGGCGCCAGTGAACTACAATTCTCCGGGTCAGGTGGTGATCGCCGGTAATAAAGAAGCCGTAGATCGCGCCAGCGAAGCCTGTAAAGAAGCCGGTGCAAAGCGTGCACTGCCGCTTGCGGTAAGTGTACCTTCACACTGTGAACTGATGAAGCCTGCGGCCGAGCAGCTTAAAGGCGACCTTGATACCTTAGCACTAAACGCACCAGTATTTACTGTGATCAACAATGTGGATGTGGCTGCCGAGCAGGATGTTGAAGCTATTAAAGATGCCTTGGCGCGCCAGCTTTACAGCCCGGTTCGCTGGACTGAAACAGTACAAGCCATTGTTAAAATGGGCGTGAGTCAGGCCTTTGAATTTGGTCCTGGCAAGGTTCTAACCGGCCTGGTAAAACGAATTGATAAAACCCTTGATTGCAGTGCTGTTAACGACAGTGCTAGCGCAGACGCAGCTAAATAAAAGAGAACAAAAATGGCAAATTTATTTTCCCTAGAGGGCAAGGTAGTCCTAGTAACAGGTGCAAGCCGTGGTATTGGCAAAGCGGTTGCTGAGCAATTGGTTGCGCAGGGCGCAAAAGTTGCGGGCACTGCGACCAGCGACGGCGGTGCTGAGAATATCTCTGCTTACCTTGGTGAGAACGGCAAGGGTTATAAGCTAAACGTGACCGATGGCGAGTCAATCGAAGCAACTTTGGCGGCGATTAAAGCAGACCTGGGCGATATTGATGTATTGGTAAACAATGCCGGTATCACACGCGATAATCTGCTAATGCGCATGAAAGACGACGAATGGCAGGATATTATCGATACTAACCTATCGTCTATCTTCCGCCTGTCAAAAGCGGTATTGCGTCCTATGATGAAGAAAAAATCAGGTCGTATCATCAACATAGGTTCTGTTGTGGGCACCATGGGTAACGCCGGTCAGGCTAACTATGCTGCTGCGAAAGCGGGCGTAATTGGTTTTTCTAAGTCGTTGGCTCGTGAAGTGGCCTCACGTGGTATCACGGTGAACGTTGTTGCTCCTGGCTTTATCCAAACCGATATGACAGACGAGCTAACTGAAGAGCAAAAGGCGGCAACCCTTGCTAATGTACCTGCTGGTCGTCTTGGTCAACCGAATGAAATTGCAGCAGCTGTATGCTATTTAGCGTCTGACGCGGCGGCGTACGTTTCCGGCGAAACTCTGCACGTTAACGGCGCGATGTATATGGTTTAAGGCTCTATTTGAGCCAAAATAGGTCACAAAAACTCGACTAAAAAGATTGAAGTTTTTGTGACCTTGCTTTAAACATACTTGAAATCGCTACGAAAATGGGCGATAAAAGTGCAACTTTACTTTGATACAGGTTTGACCAGAGAAAAAACTCAGGGCAAATCCTTGAATCAGACAAATATGCTGCGTAAACTACGCCGCAATCTGAAAAATAACGCAGTAGCGTTTAAATAAAGGAAAGAAGAATGAGCGACATCCAAGAACGCGTAAAGAAAATCATCGTTGAGCAACTAGGTGTTAAAGAAGAAGAAGTAAAATCTGAAGCGTCTTTCGTTGATGATCTAGGTGCGGACTCTCTTGATACTGTTGAGCTAGTAATGGCGCTAGAAGAAGAATTCGATACTGAGATCCCAGACGAAGAAGCTGAGAAGATCACTACAGTTCAAGCAGCTATCGATTACGTTACAGCTCACGCTGAGTAATCAACGCATTTCTTTTAAGGGCAGCATCCGCTGCCCTTAGTCTATCTGAGACCCCCATCTTTTATTCCCTTTTTGGAGGACACCGTGGCTAAACGTCGAGTCGTAGTTACTGGCTTAGGTATGCTTACGCCGCTGGGTAATGATGTAGCGTCAACCTGGCAGGGCTTATTGAATGGTCAAAGTGGCATTGGTGCTATTACCCATTTCGATACAACAGATTTTGGTACCAAATTTGCTGGTTTAATCAAAGATTTTGATGCCGAAGCATACATGGCGAAAAAAGATGCCAAGAAAATGGATTTGTTTATCCAATATGGTATCGCCGCTGGTATTCAAGCCTTAGATGATTCAGGCTTGGAAGTGACCGAAGCCAATGCCGAACGTATTGGTGTTGCTGTGGGCTCAGGGATCGGTGGTTTAACACTGATCGAAGAAAACCATGAAAAACTTTTAAATGTTGGGCCGCGTAAGTTGTCGCCATTTTATGTGCCGTCAACCATCATCAACATGATCTCAGGCCACCTTTCTATTATGAAGGGCCTGCGTGGACCGAACATTTCTATCGTTACCGCCTGTACAACCGGCCTGCACAACATCGGCCATGCTGCACGTATGATAGCTTACGGCGATGCCGATGCCATGGTTGCCGGTGGTGCTGAGAAAGCCTCTACGCCTATGGGCATGGGTGGTTTTAGTGCGGCCCGTGCATTGTCAACGCGTAACGATGATCCACAAGCTGCGTCACGCCCTTGGGATAAAGACCGTGACGGTTTTGTACTGTCTGACGGTGCCGGTGTTGTGGTACTTGAAGAGTACGAACACGCCAAAGCACGTGGCGCGAAGATTTATGCCGAGCTTGTTGGTTTTGGTATGAGTGGTGACGCTTATCATATGACGTCGCCGCCAGAAGACGGCGCCGGTGCAGCACTTGCAATGGCTAATGCTATTAAAGATGCAGGCATCAATGCTGAGCAAGTGGGTTATATCAATGCTCACGGTACGTCAACGCCAGCGGGTGATAAGGCCGAAACCAGTGCGGTTAAGAGCATCTTTGGCGCCGCTGCCGACAAAGTGATGGTAGGCTCGTCTAAGTCTATGATGGGTCACCTGTTAGGTGCTGCCGGCTCGGTAGAATCAATCATCACGGTACTGTCGCTACAAGACCAAAAAGTATCACCAACCATCAACCTGGATAACCCGGATGAAGGCTGCGATCTGGATTACATTGCCCACACTGCGCGCGATGTAAAACTAGATTATGCGCTGTGTAACTCGTTTGGTTTCGGTGGCACTAACGGCTCACTGCTATTTAAAAAGATCTAACAGTGAAATCAACTGCCTACCAGCGTAGACCAAGTTAGGACTAAGCTGGTAACATAAGCTCGGTTATGACCGAGCTTTTTTTATGACTAAAACTATTATAAATGGCCAGCCGGGGCACCTAATCGATATTAATGACCGTGGCTTAAACTACGGCGATGGCTTTTTTACTACCGCCAAAGTAGTCAACGCCAAGGTGCAACTATGGCCCTTACACCTTGCTCGTTTAAGTGAATGTGCCCGCCGTTTAGGCTTTGGGGATTTAGACTTTGCCGCCCTTGAGCAGGACGTGGCACAGCTGCTCAATACTTGCGAGGGCAGCCGCGAACACCCCCTTGAGCAGCCAGCGGTACTTAAGGTGCTCTACACCCGAGGCAGCGGTGGGCGTGGTTATGCACCGCCAAGTGATGTGCAGCCTACGCGCATACTTAGCTTGTTGCCTTATCCCGACGCCTACAAAGACATAGCGCAAAAAGGCCTGAGTCTTTCTGTGGCTAAAACTCGCTTAGCGCAACAGCCTTTATTAGCCGGTCTAAAAACCCTCAATCGTCTTGAGCAAGTCTTTATCAAGCAAGAAGCGGCGCAGAAAAACAGCGACGACTTGCTGGTGCTAGATACCACAGACAAGGTGATAGAAACCTCCAGCGCCAATCTGCTGATGTATAAGCAAGGACAGTGGTACACACCGAGCCTGGATCAGGCCGGAGTGCAGGGCGTGTATTTAGCCCATCTGCAAGAGCGTATGCCGGTGATCCGTTGTCAGCTCAATTTGGCCCAGGTATTGTCTATGGATACGGTGTTTTGTTGTAATAGCCTGATGGGCCTGGTGCCCATTACCCGCATTGCTCATCATGACTTTAATTTGGATGTCGCTCATAGCCTGCTAGTAAAACAAGGGATCAAGATATGATAAGGGTCACTGTCGGCGTTGTCTTGCTGGCGTTAGTACTTACTTCTGCGGGATATTATCAATTGCGTCAAGCCATGCAGGCACCCATTAATATTGAGCAGATGCAATTAGTTGAAATTCCAAGCGGCACTGGTTTTAACCAGTTATGTCGTCAGTGGCAGCAAAAGCAATGGGTCGAGCAGTGTTGGCCGCTGCAGGTGCTCGCCAAGCTGGATCCTACTCTGACCGATTTAAAAGCCGGCGTGTATCAGTTGGTACCGGGCACAGCCCTGGGTGCCTTTAGGCAGATAAGTCAGGGTCTGGAGCATGAATTCAGCTTCACCATTATCGAAGGCGACAACTTACGTCAGGTATTGGCACGCTTGGCCCAGTCCGAATACGTAAACACGCCGTTGCAATGGGGTGATAGCTTTAATAGTCAGCCTTTGGATGAGCGTTTCGAAGGCAAGTTGTTCCCCGATACCTATCATTACCATGCTCATGAAAATGCCGAGCAGATCCTGATGCGCGCTTACAATAAAATGGAGTCGCAGCTCGCCGAAATCTGGCAGCAACGCGACGAGAGCACGCCACTGCAAAACGCTTATGAAGCCTTGATTTTGGCGTCGATTATTGAAAAGGAAACCGGCGTGGCCGGCGAGCGTCCACTCATTGCGTCCGTGTTCGTAAATCGTTTAAACAAGGGCATGCGTTTGCAAACGGATCCCACGGTGATCTATGGGATCGGCCCCGATTTCGATGGCAATATTACCCGTGCCCACCTGCGTCAAACGACGCCGTACAATACCTATCGTATCCATGGCCTGCCGCCGACGCCTATTGCCATGCCATCTCGCAAAGCGCTTTTAGCTGCGGTGCAACCGGCACAGTCGGACTATTATTATTTCGTCGCCAAGGGCGATGGCAGCCATCAATTTTCCAAGCAACTCGCGGAACATAACCGCGCCGTGCGCCAGTATCAGTTAAGAAGAGCAAATGACAGCTAAGTTTATTGTGATTGAAGGCCTTGAAGGCAGTGGCAAGTCCACCGCCATGAAGGTCTGTGCCGAGCTATTAAAGAATGCCGGTATCGACTTTATCACCACGCGGGAGCCAGGCGGTACGCCTGTAGCCGAGCAATTGCGCAGTGTGGTAAAGGAATGTCAGGGTGAGCAAATCAGCACCCAAACCGAATTGCTGCTTATGTATGCGGCGCGCTCTCAGTTGCTGGAAAATGTGATCCGTCCGGCGTTGGCGCAAGATACCTGGGTGCTGGGGGATCGCCATGACTTATCCTCCCAGGCCTATCAGGGTGGTGGCCGCGAGGTTGACGCCGAAGTCTTGGACTTTTTGGGCCAATATGTATTAGACGGGTTGCGCCCGGATTTGACCTTGTATCTGGATATCGACCCGGCGCTGGGCCTTGAGCGTGCCCGAGGCCGTGGTGAGCTGGATCGCATTGAGCAGGAAGATCTATCGTTTTTTATCCGCACCCGAGAGCGTTATCTGGCCTTGGCTCATGCGGATGACAGCATCTATATTATCGACGCCAGTCAAAGCATGGAGCAGGTGCACCAAGCCCTTGCCGATGTGCTTGTGCCCTTTATAGCGGAGCAATAATGTATCCCTGGCTAAGCGCAGTACAGCAACAGTATGCCCAACAGCAGCAGCAAGGGCGATTGCACCATGCCCATCTGCTACATGGTTTAGAGGGCGTGGGAAAACGCGCCTTGGCCGAGCAGCTCAGTCAGGCGCTACTGTGCGAACAGCCGCTGCAGATGCAGCCCTGCGGCCAATGTAAGGGCTGTAAGCTAATCGCCGCCGGCACCCATCCGGATTTACTTATGCTCAGCGGCGAGGGCAGCAGCATAGGTGTGGATGCCATACGTGCTATCAGTGACTTTATCCAACACAGTGCCCAGCAAGGCGGCGCCAAATGCGTGATTATTCCAAATGCCCAGCGCATGACGGTAGCGGCGAGCAATGCCTTGTTGAAAACTCTGGAAGAGCCCAATAATCATTGTTATTTATGGTTATTAAGCCCGGGCACCGCCAATTTATCGGCCACCATCTTGAGTCGCTGCGCTAAGCAACAGATTGCGGTTCAGGACAATGAAGTTTTGGATACCTGGCTGCAGAACCATGCCGCGCAAGCGATACAACAGCCCTTTGCCGTACATTTTAAAACTCAGCCCTTATTGTTACGCCAATGGCAGGAAAACGATGAACTAGGGCAAATCCAAACCTTATACCAAGCGCTGTATGAACAGCAATTGGCGGGTAACGAGCAAAAGCTGGTTGATATTTTGGCGCAAAACTCACAATATATTGCTATCTTTAGGCTGTTCGTCAGCCAGTTTTTATTACATAAGTCTCAGCAGGGGTTAAGCTTTACGGCTTTTGAGCGCTGTTATAGGCAATTACAACACTTTAGTGAGCAGGTAACGCAAACTCCAGGGCTAAATATGTCCTTAGCATTGGCACAGCTGTTACGTGTATTAAAGCAAGAATTAGGATAACAAAGGAGCCGTTGTGCAAGAATTACTTGTAGAATTAGATGATCTGGATGAATTATATCGTTGTTATATGCCTTATCTAAAAACCGGTGGTTTGTTTGTACGCACCAATATGAGTTATGAAATGGGTCAGTCTTTGGCGCTGCGCGTGGGCTTACCCGACTCCCTCGAAGAAGAGGTGGTCACAGGCAAGGTGGTATGGGTGACCCCCATTGGTGCTCAGAGTTCGAACCCGCCGGGAATCGGCATTGGCTTTATAGACGACAAAGTGCATCTGCGTGATAAAATCGAAAAGATGCTTGGAACCATGTTAAACTCCGGCCATCCCACGTACACCATGTAAGGCCTTTGGCCTTACATTCATATTGCAGTAACACATGATTGTAGACTCCCACTGCCACCTGGATAGGTTGGACTTCGATAAGCTCGGCCAAGATTTGCCGAGTGTATTAGCTCAGGCACGTGCCAATGATGTTGAACACTTCTTATGTGTCAGCGTGACCTTGCAGCAGTTTCCACAAATGTTGGAAAAAATAGCCGCTTTTGATGATGTTTCCGCTTCCTGCGGGGTCCATCCTTTAGATCAAAAAGATGCCTTGGATATCGACCTGCTGCGCCGTTTGGCGGTGCATGACAAGGTGGTAGCCATAGGTGAAACCGGTCTGGATTACTACTACAGCGGCGACACCAAACAAGTGCAGCAAGACAGCTTTGTTGGTCATATTCAGGTGGCTAATGAGATTAATAAACCGCTGATCATTCATACCCGAGATGCCAAAGCAGACACCATAAACCTGATGCGTGAACATAATGCCGAGCGCTGCGGTGGGGTGCTGCATTGCTTTACCGAAGACCTGGATATGGCTAAAAAAGCCATGGATCTGGGCTTTTATATTTCCATTTCGGGTATAGTCACCTTTCGCAATGCCGAGCAATTACGGGATGTGGTCAAGCAGGTGCCTTTGGATCGCCTGCTGATTGAAACCGACTCGCCGTATTTAGCACCGGTGCCGCACCGGGGTAAAACCAATCAACCCGCCTATGTGCAGGATGTGGCCTATTTTATCGCCGACCTTAAAGGGGTGAGCTATAAAGAGCTGGCCAGTACCACAACCGATAATTTTTATCGTTTGTTTAACGGTATCAACAGGCGTTAAGGATTGATGGGGCCAATATTGTGACAGAACTTCCTCTGCTGCTGTTTGGCCCTTTGCTACGGCGCGCCGAGCCCGAACTTATTCGCCTGCAACTGGCGACCTCTAAGGCGATCAACCCAAGATTAGAGTTAAGCGGGGTTGAGCTTTATCAGCGGGTAGACATGTGCCGCCTGGGCGAGCATTTATACCTTTATAGTTTAACCTTGACGCCCGTAAGCGGCACCTTTGTAAGCGATACCGCCATCGCCTACCAGCTGTTTGATGGCCTAGAGCGTATTGATTTAAATGCGTTTTGCTACAGTGGCCAAGCCAGCCCGAGTTTATTAATACCTCAGCAATTACACTCAGTGCTGCACGGCTCTTGTCGCAATCCCCATCATTATAGTGACGATGCCCTGGTGCAGGCAGACGAATTGCTGGCACGCTCAATGGAGCAGGGCAGCGAGACTCAGCGTCCGCAGTTACTCTTGCTTTCAGGCGATCAGGTGTATGCCGATGATGTTGCCGGTCCCATGTTAATGGCGATTCATCAGTTGATTGCCAAATTGGGTATTTATACCGAATCTTCGCCACTGTTGGCTGTGAGCGAGCAGGTTGTGGATGAGCTCTATCAACGCGCCGACTTGCTGCCGAAAACCCCCTGGCAAAAACTGTCAAAGTGGCATAGCGGCTATTGGCTGCGCAAAGACGAGCCGCACTTTAGCAGCATTAAAAGTGCCAACCATTTAATCCACTTTGAAGAATTTATCGCCCTGTACTTATTGAGCTTTAGCGCTGCGTGTTGGCAATTGGTCGACTTTGCCCGTTTAGAGCTTGCCTCTGAGCACCCTCAGCATGCCCAGTTTAGCGCTGAGCGTGAGCATTTGTGCAAATTTGCCGCCAGTCAGACTCAGGTAGCGCGGCTGTTGGCCCATACCAGCACCTTGATGATCTTCGACGATCATGATGTGACCGATGACTGGAACCTGACCGCCAATTGGGAGCAGGCTGTGTACACCCATGGCGCCAGCCGCGGCATTATTTGTAACGCCATGTTGGCTTATGCTCTGTTTCAGGGCTGGGGTAATACGGATGCAAAACAGGAATGGCCATTTTTCTCCTTACTCAATAGCGCCTTGCGAGATAATCACTGGCACTTGAAGGACGTGTATAAGCCCTTACTGCATTATGATTACTGGCATTATGAGCTTCCGACAGTGCCCAAGGTGGTGGTGCTCGATACCCGCACCCATAGATGGCGTAATGAGCAGGACTTTAATGAGCCCTCGGGCTTATTGGACTGGGAGCGATTACTCGAGCTGGAGAGTGCCCTGGAAGGATGTGACAAGGTGTTGCTGGTTTCCGCCGCGCCGGTGTTTGGGGTGAAATCCATCGAGGCGATACAGGCGCTCTTTACTCTGTGCGGCAAGCCGCTGATGGTGGATTGTGAAAACTGGATGGCCCATGAGGGCTCGGCGAAAAAGTTACTGGATATCTTTAGGCGCATGGAAACCCCGGAAGAAACCATCATTCTCTCCGGCGATGTGCATTACTCCTTTTGCTTTTCAGTCAAAGCGCGCTTTGGCGAGCGTGATAACCGTATTTGGCAGCTGACCGCCAGTGGCATTAAAAATGAGTTTCCCCGCAAGCTGATCAACTTTTTGGATAAGCTTGACTCTATACTCTATTCCCCGCGCAGCCCCTTGAATATGTTTACTAAACGCTGGCAGATGAAGGTCGATAAGCACGATACCACCACGGGGCCGCAAAAACATTTGGTGAGCAAGGCGGCGATCAGCTTGATTGAGCTGGAGCAGGGCGAGCTAAGCCGCTATCGTTTGCTACACAGTGATGGCAGCTGCACCGAGTATGAACTCGATTAAGGTCCAAAAAAAGCCGCAAGAATTCCTCACAACTTATTGAAATTAAAGTTGAAAATTTAAAGGTGGTATAATACCAATTCTGTTAAGTATGTGATCAGATATAGCGCTGGATAAATGATGTGATAACAAGGCGGAATTTTTCCTATGTAGTTATTCTACATATAAAAATTCCAACACCGTTAGCACGATATTTAGCCCGCTAGAATGATTAGCTATTTAAGTGAATTGGTATAAAAAACGCCCAGGACGAATCCGCATTGTCCTGGGCCTAGGGGAATGGCTCTTGATGAGCCGTGCGCTAACTAAATAAACTGTTCACATTCGTACGGGAGAAGAGAAAGTCTTCTTAATTGTAGTTAACGCGCTGCAAAAAGTGAAATAAATGAACAAGATTAAAGTGCATTTAAAACAGTATGTTACTGGCCTGTGTGAAAAACTGTAAAAATAACAGGTGTTTTTTATACGGTTTATACCCAAGTTATTCCCAAGTTATTAACCGACCATCCAGCACCAGATCCCGAGCCAGGGAGTTTTTTATTTTATTCTTCTGCCACTTACCAAGACCGACACTAGCTCCATTTAAGCGGATGATCGCTTCACCTTGAGCCGAACTTGGCTCGCTTAGGCGCACATCTTTGCCGTTAAAGTAATCGGCGCCTTGCTCGGCGGTTAATTCAAGGGTGTTTTTGCTCGCCAGTTTACCTAAGCAGCTGCCAAACTCATGTTCAAGTCGCACGCCATTTTTGTGTGTGGTGCCGATCAGGATACCTATGCGGGAATATTTTACCGTTTCTAATAAGCGCTCATTTTCTACATCCGGAAACAGCCAGACTTCTTTATCGCGGCTATGGACTGTGCCGGGCAAGGCGGTAATGCCAAATTGTTTTTTCAGGTACTGCATAAATTCTTGCAGTTGTTTCGCTGGCATTGGCGTAAAAGGAAAAGCGCCTTTTTTACGCTTTGGCTCGCTCACCGCTTTGGCGCCGGTTTTCTTAAACTTGGCAATAAAGAAACCTTCGCTGTCGAACAGCTGAGGCCAGATATGCAAATAGCCTTCTTGTGTTGCCGCTTTTTCGGCACCGATAAACAAATCATTCAGCGGCTCTACTGCCATTAAGCCATCAAACTCATCGAGCAGGTACTGGCACACCGCCTGATTTTCTACCGGAGTCAAGGTACAGGTGGAATAAACCAAGGTGCCGCCAACCTTAAGGGCATGGAAAGCACTTTTGATCAGCGATTTTTGTACCTCGGCGATATCTATATTCGATTGCAGCGACCAGTTTTTTAACGCATCGGCATCTTTACGCACCGTGCCTTCGCCAGAGCAAGGGGCATCCAATAAAATGGCATCGAACATCTCTGGCATATAATCGCCAAACACGGCGCCATCAAAATGGGTCAGGCCAACATTATGGGCACCGACGCGCTTTAGGGTGGCGCTCAGTGCCTTTAAACGTGACGAGGAATATTCGTTGGCAACCAAGAAACCTTCATTATTAAGCATGGCGACCAGTTGCGAGGTTTTGCTGCCCGGGGCCGCAGCCATATCCAGTACCGTGTGGGCATTGTCTAAGGCATCTTTAAGTGCTGTAGGTGGCAGCATAGAGCTGGCCTCTTGCACATAGATGCAGCCACTTAAGTGCAAATCGGTTCTGCCCAAGGGCAGGGCCTCTTCTTCCTGCTCGGGGCGCTCTAACCAATAACCCTCTTCACACCAGGGCACCTGGGTGATTTGCCAGTTGCGCTCACTACATACTTGCTCAAACTCCGCGGTCGACATCTTTAGCGTATTAACCCGTACCGCGCGTTTTAGCGGTGTTTGGCAGGCGTTAATAAAGTCTTCTAGTTCAAGGTGTTCGGGCAAATAGCTTTTAACGTCTTCAATAAAAGCATCAGGGATATAGGTATTGATGTTCATAGATAGGGGTAATGACGGGCAAATAATCTGGTCATAGTGTATCGCATCGTTATTGTTAATGCCGAGGTTTTTAAAGTGTCGACACATCTGTTCGTAATTTACACAAATGGTTAGTTTGAATCGATATAAATAGGATTTATGTCGACAATATAAGGTGGGTACGGTTGACAATATCCCCAAGCTCTCCCATAGTAGGTGCCAAGATTGTCGACAATTTGAGAAAGGCGTGATTAATCAATCCGTGACCAATGAATCAGCGGCCAATGAATCAATAGAGCCGCAAAACCAGGTGACAACCGCAGTAGATCAAGTCTTTGTGGAGCTACGCCGCGCTATTGTCGAGGGAGATGTAGCGCAGGGGTCGAAAATCTCCGAGCCCGAATTGGCAAAACGTTACGGTGTATCGCGGGCAACTTTGCGCGATGCCCTAAACCGTTTAGAAGCGTGCAACCTAGTTGAGCGCAAAGCCAATGTAGGTTGTCGCGTGGTGGCCTTGACGCCGGAGCGCCTTATCGAGGTGTATCAGGTGCGTGCTTCCCTCGAAGGTTTGGCCTGTCGGCTTGCCGCAGAGAATATGACCGACGAGGAAATAGCCAATATTAAAGCCTTGTTAAACAAGCACCTTAATGAGCAAAGAGTGAAAGAAGGGGAGTCTTATTACCAAGAGGCCGGCGATCTGGATTTTCACTATCGCATTATTAAGGGGTCGAAAAACGAGCACCTATTTAATTTGCTAATTCACGATTTATACCAGCTTATTCGTATGTACCGAGTGCAAATGGGGATGACGGGCCCTCGGGTTTCTAAAGCGTTCGATGAGCATTTGGCGATTATTAATGCTATTGAAAATCGTGATGGTGAATTGGCTGAAATGTTGATGAAGCGACATATCGGCTATTCAATGAATAACATAGAAAACAAATTTAACGCGGCGCAATAACCGCAACCGTTTAAAGAGCAGGAGTTTACAATGTCCGCAGGAAAAAAATTTAGAGACGCATTAACAGCCAATCAGCCATTGCAGATTGTCGGCACCATCAATGCTTACTGTGCCATGATGGCCAAACAACTAGGCCACCAGGCCATTTACCTATCCGGTGGTGGCGTGGCCAACGCTTCATACGGCCTGCCTGACTTAGGCATGACCTCATTGAACGATGTGATTGCCGATGTACAGCGTATTACCTCAGCCTGCGACTTACCGCTAATGGTGGATATTGACACGGGTTGGGGCGGCGCATTTAATATTGCCAAGACCATCCGCGATATGGAAAAAGCCGGTGCCGCTGCGGTACATATTGAAGATCAGGTGGCGCAAAAGCGTTGTGGTCACCGTCCAAATAAAGAAATCGTTCCCGTTGAAGAAATGGTCGACCGTATTAAAGCGGCGGTGGATGCCCGTACTGATCCAGACTTCTTCATCATGGCCCGTACCGACTCATTTGCCCAAGAAGGCTTAGAAGCCGCTATTGAACGTGCCAAGGCTTATGTGGCCGCCGGTGCCGACGGTATCTTTGCCGAAGCGGTACAAACCGAAGAGCATTACCGCGCCTTTGCCGACGCTTTAGACGTACCAATCCTTGCGAACATCACAGAGTTCGGTAAAACCGAGCTGTGGAACTGCAAAGAGCTAGGCGACTGGGGTGTGGACATGGTGCTTTACCCATTGTCGGCATTTCGTGCCATGAACAAGGCGGCAGAAAACGTATATAAATCGATTCTAGCGAACGGCGATCAAAAAGCCGTAATAGACACCATGCAAACTCGTATGGAGCTATACGATTATCTTGGCTATCACGAATACGAACAAAAACTCGATGCCCTTTTTGCCGAAGGCAAGAATAAGTAACCGAGTTTCAACAGGAAAAATTCAGGAGAATTATTATGGTAGATAAAGCATTAGGTGGCGCGGGTCTGCGCGGTCAAGAAGCGGGTCAAACAGCCCTTTGTACAGTAGGTAAAACAGGTTCGGGTCTAACCTATTGTGGTTATGATATCAGCGAGCTGGCGGATAAAGTACAGTTCGAAGAAGTGGCCTTTTTACTTTCGCGCGGTGAGCTACCAACTGCGGGTGAGCTAATTGAATACAAAGCCAAGCTTAAATCACTGCGCGGCCTACCGGCGGCACTTAAAACCGTGCTTGAAGCCATTCCAAAAGATGCGCACCCAATGGATGTAATGCGTACCGGTTGCTCTATGTTGGGTAACTTGGAAATGGAAGCCGATTTCGACCAGGCCAATGACGCCATCGACCGCATGGTTGCTATTTTCCCAAGCATCATCTGTTACTGGTATCGCTTTAGTCATGATGGCGTGCGCATTGACGTTGAAACCGATGATGACTCAGTAGGCGCTCACTTCCTGCATCTGTTACACGACAAAGCGCCATCGCAGTTGTTTGCCGATGTGATGAATGTGTCTTTGATCCTCTATGCCGAGCACGAGTTTAACGCTTCAACCTTCACCGCTCGCGTATGTGCTTCAACCCTATCTGACATTCATTCATGTGTAACCGGTGCTATCGGTTCACTGCGTGGTCCATTGCACGGTGGTGCTAACGAAGCGGCCATGGAACTGATTGAGCGTTTCAGCAATGCCGATGAAGCCGAGCAGGAGCTGATGGGCATGCTTGAGCGCAAAGAGAAGATCATGGGCTTCGGTCATGCGATTTACCGCGAAAGCGATCCGCGTAATGTGATCATCAAAAAATGGTCAGAGCGTTTGGCCCAAGAGGTAGGCGATGATGTGCTTTACCCTGTGTCTGTACGTTGTGAAGAAGTGATGTGGCGCGAGAAGAAGCTATTCTGTAATGCCGATTTCTTCCACGCGTCGGCCTATCATTTTATGGGAATTCCAACCAAATTGTTTACGCCTATCTTTGTAATGAGTCGCGTAACGGGCTGGACTGCACACGTAAAAGAGCAACGTGCTAACAACCGTATTATCCGCCCAAGTGCGGGTTATATCGGTCCAGAAGCGCGTCCTGTACCTGAGCTAAGCGAGCGCTAAGCCACGGCTTAGCCACCTTGCCTGTCGGTGCGGCACATTCGTTGGCGCACCACATCCATTGCAATGTAGAGATGATTATGAATACCCAATACCGTAAGACGCTGCCGGGCTCAGAGCTGGTTTATTACGATACCCGAGCGGCCGTTGATGCAATCGAACCTGGCGCCTACGATGGCTTGCCTTATACCTCTAAAGTGCTTGCCGAAAACTTGGTTCGCCGTTGTAACCCAGACGATTTAACGCAAAGCCTTGAGCAGCTTATTTATCGCAAGCGCGAGCATGATTTCCCTTGGTTTCCAGCGCGCGTGGTGTGCCACGATATCCTAGGTCAAACGGCGCTGGTGGACCTTGCCGGTCTGCGTGATGCCATTGCTGCCAAAGGCGGCGATCCGGCCAAGGTAAACCCTGTGGTGCCAACCCAATTGATCGTTGACCACTCGTTGGCGGTCGAAGCACCGGGCTTTGACCCAGACGCGTTCGAGAAGAACCGTGCCATTGAAGACCGTCGTAACGAAGACAGATTTCACTTTATTAACTGGACCAAAACCGCGTTTAAAAACGTTGATGTGATCCCGCCGGGTAATGGCATCATGCACCAGATAAACCTGGAGAAGATGTCGCCGGTGATCCAGGTACGTGATGGCGTGGCCTTCCCGGATACCCTAGTAGGTACCGACAGCCATACCCCGCATGTTGATGCGCTGGGCGTAATCGCCGTGGGTGTGGGTGGTCTTGAAGCCGAAAGCGTGATGCTGGGGCGTGCCTCTTATATGCGCCTGCCGGATATTATCGGTGTTGAGCTAACGGGTAAGCCGCAGCCGGGCATTACAGCCACAGATATCGTACTGGCGTTGACCGAATTCCTGCGTAAAGAACGTGTGGTTTCCAGCTACCTTGAGTTCTTCGGTGAGGGTGCCTCGCATCTGACTCTGGGCGATCGTGCCACCATCTCGAATATGACACCGGAATACGGTGCCACGGCGGCCATGTTCTATATCGATGAGCAAACCATCGACTATTTGAAACTGACGGGTCGTGAAGACGAGCAGGTGAAGCTGGTTGAGCAATATGCCAAAGAGACTGGCCTGTGGGCCGATGCCATGACGGGTGCGAAATACGAGCGCGTATTAAGCTTTGATCTGTCATCTGTGGGTCGTAACCTGGCCGGTCCATCAAACCCGCATGCCCGTTTAGCAACCGCGGACTTGCAAGCCCGCGGTATCGCGAAATCTATTGAGCAAGAAGAAGGTCTGATGCCGGATGGCGCGGTTATTATTGCCGCTATCACCAGCTGTACCAATACCTCTAACCCGCGTAACGTGATTGCCGCAGCCTTGTTAGCCCGTAACGCCAACAAGTTTGGCTTAGTGCGCAAGCCTTGGGTGAAAACTTCGCTGGCGCCGGGTTCTAAAGCGGTGAAACTCTATTTAGAAGAAGCGAACCTTCTTCCTGAGCTGGAAGCCCTGGGCTTTGGTGTGGTGGGTTTTGCCTGTACCTCATGTAACGGCATGAGTGGCGCGTTAGACCCGAAAATCCAGCAAGAGGTGATCGAGCGCGACCTTTATGCGACTGCGGTACTCTCTGGTAACCGTAACTTTGACGGCCGTATCCACCCCTATGCTAAACAGGCATTCCTGGCCTCACCGCCATTGGTTGTGGCTTATGCTATCGCGGGTACTATTCGTTTCGATATTGAAAAAGATGCCCTGGGCTATGATAAGCAAGGTCAGCCTATTACCCTGAAGGATCTATGGCCAAGCGACGAAGAAATCGATGCGGTCATCGCCAAGAGCGTGAAGCCAGAGCACTTCCGTCAGGTGTACGAACCCATGTTCGATTTAGACGTGGATTACGGAGAAAAGAACAACCCATTGTACGACTGGCGCGAAATGAGCACCTATATTCGTCGTCCTCCTTATTGGGAAGGGGCGCTTGCGGCACCGCGCACCATGAAAGACATGCGCCCACTGGCGGTGCTGGGTGACAACATCACCACCGACCACCTGTCGCCGTCGAATGCCATTCTGGCCAGCAGTGCGGCCGGTGAGTACCTAGCGAAAATGGGTCTGCCTGAAGAAGACTTTAACTCGTACGCCACGCACCGTGGCGACCACTTAACGGCGCAACGCGCCACCTTCGCAAACCCGAAGCTGTTTAATGAAATGGTGCGCGATGAAAACGGTGAGGTGAAGCAGGGCTCATTGGCGCGTATTGAGCCAGAAGGTCAGGTAACCCGTATGTGGGAAGCCATTGAAACCTATATGGAGCGTAAGCAACCGCTGTGTATCGTTGCCGGTGCCGACTATGGTCAAGGCTCAAGCCGTGACTGGGCAGCCAAAGGCGTTCGCCTTGCGGGTGTGGAAGTGATCATCGCCGAAGGTTTCGAGCGTATTCACCGTACCAACCTGATTGGTATGGGTGTCTTGCCACTTGAATTTAAAGCGGGTGAAAACCGTAAGACCTTTAACCTTGATGGCAGCGAAACTTACACTGTGTTAGGTGAGCCTGCACCGGGTGCGGATATGCAAGTGCAGATCACCCGCGCCAATGGTGAGCAGCTGACTATTACCACTAAATGTCGCCTTGATACCCAAGAGGAATTGTCTATCTACAGTGCAGGCGGTGTGTTACAGCGCTTTGCTCAGGACTTCCTTGAAGGCTCAGTATAAATTGTAAAAGGTGGGCTCCCATTAGTCATGGGCGCTCACTTTTTTTGAGGTTAATAATGACACAACAGCTAAAAATACCAGCAACCTATATGCGCGGCGGCACCAGTAAAGGGGTGTTCTTTGCGCTGCATGACTTGCCGGAGTCAGCACAACAGCCGGGCGCCTATCGCGATGCCTTGCTTTTGCGCGTTATCGGCAGCCCGGATCCCTACGGCAAGCATACCGATGGCATGGGCGGGGCGACATCCAGTACCAGTAAAACGGTGATCTTATCGAAAAGCGATAAAGCGGATCATGATGTTGATTACCTGTTTGGCCAGGTCGCTATCGACAAGCCCTTTATTGATTGGAGTGGCAACTGTGGCAACCTAACCGCCGCGGTGGGTGCCTTTGCCATTAATAACGACTTGGTGGATGCGTCACGCATTTGTGAAAATGGCATAACCCAAGTGCGTATCTGGCAGGCCAATATTCATAAAACCATCATTGCTCATGTGCCTATGCGCGATGGCATGGTACAAGAGCTGGGTGACTTTGAACTCGATGGCGTGACCTTTCCCGCTGCCGAGGTGAAGGTCGATTTCCTATCGCCTGTCGGTGATGGTGCAGTACTGCCAACGGGTAACCTGGTTGATACTCTTGTGGTGCCGGGCGAGGGCGAGCTACAGGCAAGTTTTATCAATGCCGGTATCCCTACTATTTTCGTGAATGCCAGCGAGCTGGGTTACACAGGAGCCGAGTTGCAGGACGATATCAATAATGATGAGCAGGCCCTAGCACGCTTTGAACGTATTCGTGCTTATGGTGCGGTGCAAATGGGGCTGATCAGCGATATTGAAGAGGCGAAAACGCGCCAGCATACGCCAAAAATCGCCATGGTGGCACCAGCAAGCAGCTATGTGGCATCCAGTGGTAAGCGCATTGATGCGGCAGATATAGATGTACAGGTTCGCGCTTTGTCCATGGGCAAGCTGCACCATGCCATGATGGGTACGGCCGCCGTTGCTATAGCGACAGCTGCTGCTATCGAAGGCACCTTGGTGAACCTGGCTGCAGGTGGTGTGGCACGCCAGTCGCTGACCTTTGGTCATCCTTCGGGCACGCTGCAAGTGGGTGCAGCGGTAAATATGCTTGATGGTCAGGCTGATGTGCACAGTGTTAGTATGAGCCGTAGTGCCCGACGTTTAATGGAAGGCTGGGTACGTGTGCCAGAGCCTGAATTAGACTAAACAAAGCACAAGACATAAAAAAAGCCGTTAATAGCGGCTTTCTTCATTAAATCAGAAGTTAAATTATACCAATTCTGTTAAGTATGTGATCACAGTGAGCATGATATCTAGCCCGCTAGAATGATTAGCTATTTAAGTGAATTGGTATTACACAACACCGCGCGGTAGGCGACAGTCGTGGTCTTTCTCTGCAAGCTCTTTAATCCAAAATTCTTCGGCAGTGAAACCATCTTTGTTTTCACTCACAACAGTAAAGGCAGCTTTTTTCTCAGTTGCTTTTGCCGCAGGAGCCGCTTTTTTGCTTGCTTTAGCAGGAGCCTTTTCTTCTGTTTTAGCGACTGT
Source organism: Pseudoalteromonas qingdaonensis (assembly GCF_038739665.1). Taxonomy (NCBI): domain Bacteria; kingdom Pseudomonadati; phylum Pseudomonadota; class Gammaproteobacteria; order Alteromonadales; family Pseudoalteromonadaceae; genus Pseudoalteromonas; species Pseudoalteromonas qingdaonensis. The sequence goes on from NZ_JBCGCU010000003.1 coordinate 215,899, forward strand.
TTCTGTTTTACCAGCAGTAAGCTCTTCAGTAAGTTCAGCTACCTCAGCAAGGCGCATGTTTTTGCCGCCGTCTATGCTGTACCAGCCAGGTTTGGTGGTGATTTCTGGCTTTTTGCCATTCGCAGCTTCGTACGCAGCTTCAAAAGCAGCTAACACTTCTGTTTTGTCTAGTTTACTCATCAAAAGATCCTAGTCGTTAACGCAGGTTAATTTTATTATAAGTGTATATTTATACCCATTTGTCCTGTAATTTTCAATTTTTTGTGGCGAAATAGCTAATTTCCTTTATTTTTTTTGCCAATGACGGGAAAATTTAGGCCTAAATTAGGTCATGAGGTGATTATGAAACGCAACGAGCTACTCGCTATTTTGAATGCCAAGCTGGCACCGGAGCAAATTAAAGACTTTTGTCCCAATGGTCTGCAGGTTGAAGGCACAGAGCAAATTAAAAAAATCGTCACCGGAGTGACCGCCAGTCAGGCCCTGGTTGATAAGGCTATTGAGCTGCAAGCCGATGCCCTGGTTGTGCACCATGGTTACTTTTGGAAGGGTGAGTCGCAAGTGATCAGTGGCATGAAAAAACGCCGTCTAAAAGCGCTGCTGGCGGCAGATATTAACCTGTTCGCCTACCACTTACCCCTGGATGTGCACCCTGAACTAGGTAATAACGCTCAGCTTGCTAGATTACTGGGCATTGAAATTCAAGGCGGCATGGAGTCGGGCGCAACCAGCGTGCCGGTGTGGGGTAAGCTCAGCGAGCCTGTCAGTGGCGATGAATTTGCCAAGCGCATTGAAGCCGTTTTAGGGCGCACGCCCCTTAGCTCTGTGGTGCGCTCGGATGTGATTGAAACCATAGGCCTGTGTACCGGCGGTGGGCAGGGTTATATCGACCTGGCGGCGGCGCAAGGTTTGGATGCCTATCTGACTGGCGAGGCCTCAGAGCAAACCATTCACAGTTCCACCGAGCAGGGCATAGATTTCTTTGCCGCCGGGCACCACGCTACCGAGCGCTATGGTGCTAAGGCGTTGGGGGAATTCTTAGCGGATGAATTCGGCTTGGATGTGACCTTTATTGACATCGACAATCCGGTATAAAGATTATACTAATTCACTTAAATAGCTAATCACCCTTGCGGGCTAAATATCGTGCTCACTGTGTTGAAATTTTTCGATGTAAAATAACTACATAAGAAAAATTCCGCCTTGTTATCACATCATTTATCCAGCGCTATCTCTGATCACATACTTAACAGAATTGGTATTAAAAGGAGCCAGGGGCTCCTTTTTTACTGTTGTTGCACTGGCTTATTTGCGGCTGTTATTTTGCTTACAGGTATTGAGGAAGTGGCGGTAAACCGGGTTATCCTTCATTTCTTTTTTCATCGCCAAATACATGGGGCGGTTTAAACCCAGGGCGCCCAGAGGTATCGACTTTATCAAGCCTTGCGCCTCATAAGGCGTCACCAGCCAATCCGGCAGGGCGGCCACGCCCATACCCGCACTCACCAATTGGAAAATCAACAAACCCTGATCCACGGTTTTTAAGGTGCCATCAAAACGGGCATTTTGGATAAAGTGTTTGAAGATATCCTGGCGCTCCCGTGGGATGGGGTAGGAGATGATGGTTTCATCTTTTAAATCCAAGGCGGTCACATACGCCTTATTAGCCAAGGGGTGATCTGGTGCCACGATCAGCTTAAGTTTAAAATCAAACAAATGAGCAAATTCCAAGCGATCCGGCTCACGAATGTCCGAGGTTAGGACTAGATCTAAATCCCCATCAAGTAGTTCGGGAATGGCGTCATAGCTAAAGCCGCGCTCATAATCCACATGTATATCTGGCCAGAAGTTATTGAATTCTTTAATGGTCGGCAATAACCAGTGAAAACAAGCGTGGCATTCCACACTTAGGCGCAGTTGCGAAATAGGCTGATTTAAACTTTCTTTAAGGCGGCATTTGGTGGCTTCGACCTTAGGTAACACATCCTGCGCCAGCTCCAGCAGCAGCATGCCTTGAGGGGTAAAGCGTACCGGATGGGTTTTACGCTCAAACAGCTGACAATCGAGCTTGTTTTCCAAGTCTTTGATTTGGTGGGATAAAGCAGATTGGGTTAGAAATAATTCTCGGGCGGTATTCACTAAAGAACCGGTTTCTTTCAAGGTGGCTATGGTTTTAAGGTGTTTAATTTCAATCATCTTTAGTAAATCTCATAAAAGCCAGTCACATATCTCATAATGATTGCGACTAAACCGCGCTTGATAAATGTATGAAAGTCTAGACGGCTAAAAAATTATCACTTTTATACTGAGTTGGCTATTAAAAGATAAAATTCATTGTGAAAAATGTCTATTTTCTCTTTTCTTTAATTTTGTCAGCGGCGAATCAAGGCGCTGATATGAATTTAATTCATTAACAATGTGAATAAGCTTCGTTTGTGTCCCCAAGATCTGAGATGTAACGTTTAGCCATCTAAACAGCTAAATGGATATTTACATCATGGCACTTATACATAACTTAGGTTTTCCCCGTATCGGCAAACGCCGCGAATTAAAATTTGCTATCGAGGCCTATTGGGCCGGCGATATTACCCAGGAAGAGCTGCGCCAGCGCGGTGCGCAAATCCGCCAGGAAAATTGGGCAATGCAAAGCGAAGCAGGCATAGAGCTTGTGCCTGTGGGCGATTTTGCCTGGTACGATCAGGTGTTATCTACTTCTATGCTGGTAGGAGCCATTCCGGCTCGCCACCAAAGCGACAGCAGCAATGCCCTGGACACCCTGTTCCGTATCGGCCGTGGTCGTGCGCCAACGGGCTGCGCCTGCGCCGCCAGTGAGATGACTAAATGGTTTAATACCAACTACCACTATATTGTGCCTGAGCTAAGTGCTGAGCAGCAGTTTGCCCTGAGCTTTAACGAACTTTTTGAGCAAGTAGAAGAAGCGCAGAATTTAGGGCATAAGGTTAAGCCCGTGTTGGTTGGTCCGGTGACTTATTTGTATCTGGCCAAGTGCGCTGGGGAAGAGTTCGACAAGCTGAGCCTGTTAGAGCATCTATTGCCTGTGTATCAACAGGTGTTGGCCAAATTGGCGGCACAAGGAGTGGAGTGGGTGCAAATCGATGAACCTATTTTGGCCTTGGAGCTGGATACGCACTACCGCAGCGCTTTAACTCAAAGTTTTGCGGCACTAGCCGACCAAGGCGTGAAGTTGTTGCTGGCCACCTATTTTGATGAGGTGAGCAGCTACTTAAAAGATATCAGCGAGTATGCCCTTGATGGTGCGCATTTCGACCTGGTGGCTACACCGCAGAATATCGAAGCGCTGAATGCGGCGCTTGGCCAAGAGCGAGTGTTATCTCTTGGGGTGATCAACGGCCGTAATATTTGGCGTGCCGACCTCAGTGCCATCTATGAGCAGGTGCAAGAAATTGCTGCCCAGCGTGGTGATTCACTGTGGCTGGCGCCATCTTGCTCTTTATTGCATACCCCGGTGGACTTGGAGCAAGAGCAACTACTGGACGGTGAATTGAAAAGCTGGTTGGCCTTTGCCAAGCAAAAAGGCGAAGAGCTTAATTTGCTAAAAGTGGCTCTGGAGCGCAGTAATACGCAAGATATCGACGCTTATAGTGCACCGGTGAAAAACCGCCGTACTTCAAGCCGAGTAAACAATGCGCAAGTGCAGCAGCGTGTGGCAAAACTAAGTTCCGATCACGGTCAACGTCACAGCGAGTTTGCGCTGCGTGCTGAAACACAAAAAGTGGCCCTGCAATTGCCACTGTTGCCGACCACTACTATTGGCTCCTTCCCGCAGACATCGGATATTCGTAAAGCCCGTCGCGACTTTAAGGCTGGGGAGTTAAGTGCCGAGGCTTATGAGCAACAGATGCAGGAACAAATTCAATATGCGGTGCGTGAGCAAGAAGCACTGGATATAGATGTATTGGTGCATGGTGAGGCGGAGCGTAACGACATGGTCGAATACTTCGGTGAATTGCTAGATGGTTTTGCCTTTAGCCAGTTCGGTTGGGTGCAAAGTTATGGCACCCGCTGTGTGAAGCCGCCTTTGATCTGGGGTGATGTGTCTCGCGCCGCGCCTATGACATTACAATGGACCCAGTATGCCCAGTCGCTCACCGACAAGCATATGAAGGGCATGCTTACGGGTCCTGTGACCATTTTATTCTGGTCCTTTGTGCGCGATGATTTGGATAAGCCGACTATCGCCAATCAAATCGCTCTGGCACTGCGTGATGAGGTGGTGGATCTGCAAGATGGCGGCATTAAGGTAATTCAAATCGATGAGCCAGCGTTTCGCGAGGGTATGCCACTTAAAGCCAGCCAGTGGCAGAGTTACCTTGATTGGGCGGCCTATGCCTTCCGTGTATCGGCCAGTGGCGTTGATGACAGCACGCAAATTCACACTCATATGTGTTATAGCGAATTTAACGACATTATTGGCGCCATTGCCGCCATGGATGCGGATGTGATCACCATAGAAACATCGCGATCTAATATGGAATTGCTTGATGCCTTTGAGCACTTCGATTACCCCAATGATATTGGCCCTGGGGTGTATGATATCCATACTCCGAATGTGCCCGAGGTTACGTGGATCAAGGACTTGATCCACAAGGCGGCAGCGAAAGTTCCGGTTGAGCGTCTGTGGGTGAACCCGGATTGCGGCTTGAAAACCCGCGCCTGGCCGGAAACCCGTGAGGCCCTGCAAAACATGGTCATTGCCACCAAGGAGCTACGCCAAGAGCTAAGCGCTTAGCAAAAAGAGTGACACAAGAGCGGACGTTATAAATGTCCGCTCTTTTTTAAGCCTTTCTCACCCTTTACTTTCACAGCCTTCCCTCATAAGATCACACAAAATTTCTAGTGGATAAGCGCAATGACACATACCCCGCAACGTATTACCCTTACTCGTCCTGATGACTGGCACATTCACCTTCGTGATGGCGAGCAACTAAAAGACACGGTAAGAGACGCCAGCCGCTATATTGGCCGCGCCATCATCATGCCTAACCTGGTACCGCCGGCAACCTGTACCGATACGGCGCTAGCTTATCGTGATCGCATTATGGCTGCGGGGCCAAAGGCGCATTTTGAACCCCTGATGGTGCTGTATCTAACGGATAACACCACGCCTGAGGAAATTCGCAAAGCCAAGGGATCGGGTAAAATCGTTGCTGCCAAGCTGTATCCAGCCGGCGCGACCACTAACTCAGACTCAGGTGTGACCGATATTGAAAATATCTACCCTGTGCTTGAAGCCATGCAGGAAGTGGGCATGCTGTTGTTGGTTCACGGTGAGGTGACCGACTCAAGTATCGATATCTTCGACCGTGAAAAGGTCTTTATCGACACCAAATTGAAAAAGGTAGTGCAGGACTTCCCTGAGCTTAAAGTGGTGTTAGAGCACATCACTACCAAGGATGCGGTTGAGTTTGTAAGCTCGGCATCGGCCAATGTGGCGGCGACCATTACCGCGCATCACCTGCTTTATAACCGCAATCATATGCTTGCCGGTGGCATTCGTCCGCATTATTACTGCCTGCCTATTCTTAAGCGTAATACCCATCAGGAAGCCCTGATTGAAGCTGCCACCAGTGGTAACAGCAAGTTCTTTCTAGGTACCGACTCGGCGCCACACCTTAAGGACAAAAAAGAAGCGGCTTGTGGTTGTGCTGGTGCATACACGGCGCACGCGCCACTTGAGCTATATGCTGAAGCCTTTGAGCAGGCCGGTGCCCTGGACAAGCTTGAAGCCTTTGCTAGCCACTTTGGTCCGGATTTCTACGGCATTGCCCGCAATACGGATACAGTGACCCTGGTACGTGAGCCGTGGCAAGTGCCGCAAAGCTACCCACTGGGAGAAGACAAGGTCATTCCTATTTGTGCCGGTGAAATGCTGAATTGGCAGGTTAAGGACTAGGCTCTAGATCACTCTTAGAAAAAGCCCGATTTGTTATCGGGCTTTTTTATGCCTGTAAGGATAAGCCGCCAAGATGGATGACGGGGTGTTGATCTGCCGCAAGCAAGTTGCAGAGCCCTGCCTTTAGCGGACAATTGTCCTTATGTTCTAAAGTGGCTTTGACTAAGCTCTGGCGCTAAAATTAAGCACAGTCAGTGCTTTTCGCGCTATAACAAACAGGTGAAATAACCATGCACTTACCTACAGTGGACTATCAATCGCCGAACGCGCCAGCCGAATTTGTCGAATCGCTTCGCAATACCGGTTTTGGGGTGTTAACTAACCATCCGATCCCACAATCGCTGGTGGAGTCAATTTATCAGGATTGGCAGGCTTTTTTTAACTCAGAGCAAAAGCATGAGTTTCTTTTTGATAAACAAACTCAGGACGGTTATTTCCCACCCGAGATAAGTGAAGTGGCCAAAGGCTGCAAGGTTAAAGACATCAAAGAATACTACCATGTCTACCCTAAAGGCCGAGTACCTGAACAACTGGAAGAGAAAATTCGTGAGTATTATCGCTTGGCCAATGAGTTTGCCAGCGAATTACTAAGCTGGGTGCAGGCCCATGCGCCGGCGGATGTACAGGCTAAGTTCACCATTGACCTTAAAGACATGATCAAAAATTCGGAGCAAACCTTGCTGCGTATTTTGCACTATCCACCGATGACGGGCGAGGAAGAGCCGGGCGCTATTCGTGCCGCCGCTCATGGTGATATCAACCTGCTGACCGTGCTGCCTGCTGCGAACGAGCCAGGTTTACAGGTGCAAAACAAAGAGGGTGGCTGGCTGGATGTTCCAAGCGACTTTGGTAACCTGATCATCAATATCGGCGATATGCTGCAAGAGGCATCCGGTGGTTACTTCCCATCGACCATTCACAGAGTAATTAACCCAACGGGTAAGGCTTCGACCAAGTCACGTATCTCGTTACCCCTGTTTTTGCACCCGCGCCCAGATGTGGTGCTCTCTGAGCGTTATACCGCCGACAGCTATTTGCAGGAACGCTTGCGCGAACTCGGCGTAAAATAACGTTCATAGAGTAATTACAAAAAAGCCCGTTAAAAACGGGCTTTTTTGTTTTGGCATTTTTAATGCTTAGCTTATCAGCAAGGCACGGGCCGCCAGGCCGATACCGAGCGTGATCACCACGCTGAGTAGAGTCCCCAACATTACATACTCGGTGAGCTGCTTATCCTTGGCATTGGTTAAATCGCCAAAGCGAAAGACCGACTTGGCGGCAAGCACAAACCCCACTCCAGCTAATTCATCGATTAGGATAAAGGTCAGCATAAGCAGGCGCTCTAACAGGCCAATACTGTGCCCGGCTTGTGGCAACGTTGTTCTCTTATCACCGGCGATGCTGGCAGGCAGGTGCCAGCGCTCAAGCAGCATACGAATGGCCACAGAGCTGGGGTTAAGCACTAATAAATAGGCGAGCAGCAGCACATAAGTATTACTGTGCATCAGCTGAGCGTTAAACCACAGGCCGAGTGTATCGGCATCCGTTAAATAGCAGCTTAGCGCTACAAGAATAAGAATATGCGCGCCTTGGTCGATAATAAAGGGCACAAAGCCACGGTTGCTGTAGGATTTGGCGACATCAATCAACCAGTGGCTGGTCATAATAAGCGCGGTGGCCGCCAGTATAGGGAGCCAATCACCGAGGCCGTAATAACACTCCCAGGCCCACAATAAGGCACCGCTCAGCACGCCGTGCACTAGTGTATGCAACATCAACTTAGGGGATTTAAAATGGCGTTTATTACGCTGGTGAACCCAGCTTAAGGGCTGCAAGAAAAAGTCGGCGACCACATGGGCCAACAACAGCCCCAGTAACAGGGCGATTTGCTCATTCATGTGTGCACTCCTTGGCGGCGACCGCGAGAAATTCATCGAGCAAATGATACTGCCCGGCATTGAGCAATTTGGTGGCATTGGCTCGTGAGCTGCCCATTTGAGCAGCGATGGCGGCATGATCTTGATGTTCCAGCCAGTGATACCAATACAGGGCCTGGGCCTGCTTTTGGCTGGTGTGCGTGAGTAGGTGATCCACAAAGCGGATGTTTAAGGCAAAGCTGGCGCTCAAGGGCCTTTGATAGAGGCTTAGGCTCAGGCGCTTGTTTTTAATCGTATCCAGTCCCTTGCCGGAGAGTAATAGGGCGGCGCCGGTGGCGGTTTTTACATCCTGGCGATAGTTATCAATGGGCCCTATAGCTTCGCTAATACGGGCATCAAGGGCATGGCTTCGCAAATAAAGGCGCAACATCAGGCTCGCCTGTAAAGGTACAGGGGCCTTGCCAAGAATGCATTGAAACGCATCGCCGCGGTAAATATTGAAGTGCCCATCAAAGCGCTCGCACAGGGCGCGCAAGCCTTGCTCCAGGGTATAAAGCAGAACGTCGTATTGTGCGCCCGCCTGCTCGCTGGAGCCGACAATATCGCCGCTCAGTACAGTGTAATTGGCTGTGGACATAGATCTCCGTGCAGTTCGGTTACTTGGCTAAAAGTAACTAAAAATAGTTACATCTTTATTTGTAACTAAATATAGTTACCCCCCCTTAATAGTACAAGAAAAACTAACTAAGACACCCACTTTAAGATTTCACACTTCCGGACCCAACAATAACGAACAATAACTAAGCAATAACTCAGACACCCATTCCAATATTTCACACTTCAAGATCCTTTAGCTACACTTTGAAGGTGCTACTCAAGGAGGAGTGGGTCATGGCAACGCCTCGTAAAAACCAAATCAGTCTGGTTGATACCCCCTATTATCACTGTATTTCTCGTTGTGTTCGGCGTGCTTTTTTATGTGGTATAGATGCACTGACCGGCCGCTCTTATGAACATCGCCGCGATTGGGTTGAAAGTAAACTGCTGCAGCTGGCCTGTGTTTTCTGTATAGATGTCTGTGCCTATGCAGTAATGAGCAATCATACTCATGTGGTACTACATGTAGATAAGAGTAAATCCCAGGACCTAACTGATAAGGCGATTCTGCTACGGTGGCATAAACTATTTAAAGGCACTGCGCTCAGCCAGCGCTTTTTGCAAGGAGAGTCGTTAGATACGGCCGAGTTTACTGCCCTACAAGGTCGAATCAGGATTTATCGGGAGCGGCTCAGTGATATCAGCTGGTTTATGCGCGTACTCAATGAAGGAATTGCCCGCCAAGCCAATCGTGAAGACAAGTGTACCGGCCGTTTTTGGGAAGGGCGCTTTAAATCTCAAGCGCTTCTTGATGAAGCAGCCCTAGTGGCCTGCTTAGCCTATGTGGACTTAAACCCTATTCGAGCAAATGCCGCTGACTTACCCGAACAATCCGACTATACCAGCGTGAAAACCAGAATCGCATCAGCAAAGAAGGGGCAGCAACCCACTACCTTAATGTCCTTTGTTGGTAATCCACGCAAAAATATGCCTAAGGGGTTACCTTTTGAGCTACAGAGTTACTTAGATCTGATTGAATGGACAGGGCGCTGTATGCGCGAAGATAAGCCTGGCCATATTTCATCTGACGCAGCCCCCATACTTGAGCGCCTCGATATTTGCCCTACAAATTGGTTGGCTCTAACAACCTCATTCACCAAGGTATTTCACGGTGCGGTGGGTAAAGAGCAAGCCTTAACAACCTACTGTCAGCACCAACACCGAAAGCGACGTGTGGATTTAGGCAACAGCCAAGCTCTGTTTGCTTAGCTTTGTTCACTTAAATACCATTTTATCCTACCAATCTCCTACTACATGCACAAAGTGCGGGCTACGCACGACTCAAATTCACGAAAATGATAAAAACGAAAGGAAAATCACCAAAACACGCTCTTACTGAGCGGCACTTGTTTTAAAGTGCATTTCCCTTTTTTCGTTGTACCGTTCAATTTTTAAAGTGGGTGTCTTGTTTATTTGTTAATACGAAATCGGCGATAGTGATTGCCGAACAAAGGGCAGGCCAACCCTCAAGTAGTTATGCTAAATTAGCACGTATGGTCTTGGATGCGGCGCAACAGGGCGATCCCCTCGCTAGCGAAATAGTCAAAGACGGTGCCCGCTATATCAGTATGATGGCCAGGCGTTTATTGGCACTCGAGCCGCCGCGTTTGTCCATGATTGGCGGCTTGGCAGAGCCTTTACAGCCGTGGCTGGATGCGGATATTGCAGCGCGTGTCGCACCACCCAAACAGCCACCGGAATTAGGTGCGGTTTACTTTGCACAGCAGTCGTTGGCACAGGAATAAATCGGCACCACAGACTCTAAGGTTATAAATACAATGAATACAACCTTCCATGCCCAGCGTTTATTTGATGGTGAACGCTTTTTAACAGACGTCTATTTTCAGGCGCGTGCGGGAAAATCGCATTTCCTGACATCACCACAAGAACAAGCCACTCGACTTGAAGGCTTAGTGGTACCTGGCTTTATCGATGTTCAGGTCAACGGTGGTGGCGGGGCGTTTTTTAATGCCGAGCCTAACCTTGCCTGTCTTGAGAAGATGGTGCAGGCGCACGGTCAATTTGGCACCACGGCCATGATGCCGACCCTGATCACAGATGATATTAAGGTGATGGGCGCAGCCGCCGACGCCATTGCACAGGCTATTAGCACTCAGGTGCCGGGCATTGCTGGCGTCCATTTCGAAGGTCCGCATCTGAGTTTACCCAAAAAAGGCACTCACAGTGAGCAGTTTATCCGGCCTATCAGTGCCGCAGAAATGGCCATTTACGAGCGTGACGATCTGGGTCTGAAAATGCTCACCCTGGCACCGGAGCATGTCAGCACTGCCGACATCAAGCGTTTGGTGGCCATGGATGTTAAAGTTTCTCTTGGCCATACCAATGCGGATTATGCCACCACCATGGCGGCTCTCGATGCCGGCGCCGATGGCTTCACTCATTTATTTAATGCCATGTCACCTTTTACCTCCCGCGAGCCCGGTGTGGTGGGTGCGGCCCTTTGGCATGACAATAGCTGGTGCGGGCTAATAGTGGATGGTCATCATCTGCATCCAGACTCCGCCAAGCTGGCTATTCGTACCAAGCAGCGCGGCAAAATCATGCTGGTGACAGATGCCATGCCGCCGGTTGGCACAGACGTCACCGAGTTTGACTTCTTCGATGGTCGCAAGGTGTACCGTACCGGTGACCGTTTGAATTCCAGCACAGGTGAGCTGGCGGGCAGTGTGCTCGATATGGCCAGCGCCGTGCGTAATACGGTTAATACCCTGGACATCAGTTTGGGCGAAGCGCTGCGAATGGCCTCCCTTTATCCGGCGCAATACCTGGGCTTACAGCACAGTAAGGGGCGTCTGCTGGAAGGCTTTGATGCGGACTTTGTGGTGCTTGACGAGCAACTGCAGGCACAGGCAACCTACCTAGGTGGGCACTTGCTTTAAGGTTAATCCCTGAAGACCCCGCAGGCAGTAATGCGGGGCTTTTTATTGTGCCCAACCAGAAATGAGGGTAGGCAAGTAGTGAGAGTATATGACAACAACTAACACGGATAAGAAGAAGCAACGCCTGGCCTCTTTGGCCGCATTGCGCGGCTTTGATATGTTTTGGATCCTAGGCGGTCAGGGCATTTTCGCCGCACTTTTGGTGTTAACGGGTTGGCAAGGCTGGAAAGCATTCGAGGCGCACACGCTGCACTCGCCCTGGCATGGCTTCACTTTTTACGACCTGATTTTTCCGCTCTTTATCTTCTTATCGGGCGTGGCCATGGGCTTAAGCCCTAAACGCATCGACCATTTATCTCTTAATGAACGCCTGCCTTATTACCAAAAGGCATTGAAACGATTGGTTATTTTATCTGCCTTTGGGGTGCTTTATAACCATGGTTGGGGCACCGGCATGCCTATGGCGCTGGACGAAATTCGCTATGCCAGCGTGCTTGGGCGCATCGCTATTGCCTGGTTTATTGCTGCCATGCTGGTGTGGCACACCTCGATGCGCACGCAGGTGATGGTGGTGGTTGGCATCTTAGTAGACTATTGGCTTTGGCTTTGTTTTATTCCCGTGCCCGGCGGGGTTGCCGGCGACCTAAGTGTCGAGGGCAGTTGGAACGCCTGGATTGATTAACACCTGTTACCGGGTATTAGTTATCAGAATAGGCCGGTTGACCCTGAGGGCATATTGTCGAATATTCCCGCCGTGGCCAACGCGTTGATGGGTGTTTTTGCTGGGCGCTTGTGCCCATAGATCCCATTTTTTTCAACTTTAACAAAGAGCTAGACATGCAAATTGTGATTCTAAAAGACGCTGCTGCGGTTGCTCACTATGGCAGTGAGCTGTTTGCGGCGCAGTTAAAAAAGCAGCCAGCCTCGGTATTGGGTTTAGCGACCGGTTCAACGCCTGTGGCCTTGTATCAAAACCTGATCAAGCTAAACCAGCAAGGGGACATAAGCTTTGCTCAGGCGCAAAGTTTTAACCTCGATGAATACCTGGGCTTGCCCGGTGAACATCCGCAAAGTTACCGCTACTTTATGAATCAGCAGTTGTTTGCTCATATTGATATAGATATTAACAACACTCATGTGCCGCCAGGCAATGCGGACGATCCCATTGCGGCCTGCGAGCAGTACGAGCGGCAAATAGCCGAAGCGGGCGGGATTGACTTGCAACTACTTGGTATAGGTCGCAACGGCCATATTGGTTTTAATGAACCTTCTTCTGGCTTGACCTCGCGTACCCGAGTAAAAACCCTGACCAAGGAAACCATCGCCGATAATGCGCGTTTCTTTGGGGAAGGCGAATACCAGCCTCACTTATCCATCACCATGGGCATAGGCACCATATTGGATGCCAAGAAGGTGGTGTTATTGGCAACAGGCGAGAGCAAGGCTGCGGCCATTGCCGCCACGGTCGAAGGGCCACTCAGTGCCGCTTGCCCGGCATCGGCGCTGCAAATGCATCAAAATGCCGTGCTGGTGATAGATGAAGCAGCAGCAAGTAAGTTGGCGGATGTGGATTTTTACAAACATATTGAAGCCGAAAACCAAAAGCTGTTAAAGCGCCTTGGCAAAAGATAACTTCTTCATTAGCTAGATTAAAAAGCCCTAATGTAGGGTCTGTTTATCTTTGCGGTTTACTTTATGTTCAAGCTAAACGCAGTCTGGTGAATATAATCACTGATTTATGTGGTTAAATTCATCCATGAAGCTTGGTTACATCGCGCATCCATGCGCTCACCTCGCTAAGCTGCGAAGCATTGCTTCGGTCTTGCTCGTCTATGTAAGTAGCGAGCAACAAAGAGCAGGAGACGTTTAGGTGAACCCATGGGGCAGCGCTTGTGATGCATTTTTACTACGTTATCGCCTGCTTCTGTAGAGCGATTACACCACACATGCTCTGCCTTGTATAAATACCTAACAAGCTGCTGCAGAAAAAAACAGCAAAGGTCAACAGACCCTTATTTTTGTCGCTGTCGATGGGCCGCAATTATGCTAGGGTAGAGGCATTAGATTTTTTGGCCCGTGTTTATAGTTAGATGTTGCAGTACACCCAGTTGCCTTTAGACCGTCACTCCAGTGACCGCAAAGACCCAAATTGGCTTATTAACAAGCGCCAAGGTGGGCGTTATGTGCTTATTAATAACGACCATAATTTGTTTATCCCAGACTCTCCTATCGCTGCTTTTGCCGACTACCAAGCCGTAAAAGCCTTTGATGTGGATAATGCCATCTACCTGGGCGAGCACAAACGGCAGCATTACTTCGCACTGGATGTTAGCGTGCCTCTGGCCGAAGAGAAGCAGTTCGCAGGTTATGAATTCGTTGATATCCGCAAATACGGGCCAGTGGTTGATGCTCATGATGCGGCCATTTTAGTGCTGGCCCGAGGTCTGTGCCACTGGCATAAAACCCATAAGTTTTGTGGTCGCTGTGGCACCCAAAACTTTATTGCAGAAGCCGGTCATGCGCGTAAATGCAGCAACAAAGACTGCCGTCATTTAACCTTCCCAAGAACCGATCCTGCAGTGATCATGCTGGTTCATTATCCCTTTAGCGATGGCATTGAACGCTGCTTATTGGGCCGCCAGGCGAGTTGGCCCCAAGGTGTTTACTCAACCTTGGCTGGTTTTGTGGACCCGGGCGAAACCTTAGAGGCCGCAGTGGCTCGTGAGGTGATGGAAGAGGCGGGAGTGGCTGTTGAAAACCCCAGGTATATTGCCTCTCAACCTTGGCCTTTTCCAAGCTCTTTAATGCTGGGTTATATGGCCAAAGCAAAAAGCACAGATATATTTATCGACCAGGACGAAATAAGTGAGGCGAGATGGTTTTCCCGTCAAGAGTTACAGGAATTTGATAACTGGGGGGACGAGGGCGAGCATTTTAAATTGCCTCGTAAAGACTCCATTTCACGATTTTTAATCGACTCTTGGATAGCACAGAATGAGGACCAGGAATGAAGAAAGAAACCCAACTGATCGCTGCAGGGCGCAGTAAAAAGTACACCCAAGGGGTAGTGAACCCGGTATTGCAGCGGGCATCAACCGTGGTATTCGACAGCGTGGCCGAATTTAAAGAAGCGGCTAAAAATCGTGGAAATCGTGCTTTATTCTACGGCCGTCGCGGCACCAATACCCATTTTGCCCTGCAAGAAGCCATTGCCGAGCTTGAAGGCGGCGCTGGTTGTGCCCTTTACCCAAGCGGTGCGGCGGCCATTGCCAATACCCTGTTGTCATTTGTGAAGGCCGGGGATCATATCCTGATGATGGATACCGCTTATGAGCCGACCCGTGATTTTTGCGATAAGGTACTGAGCGGATTGGGCGTGAGCACTACTTATTACGACCCCATGATAGGCGCAGGCATAAGTGAGCTTATTCAGGACAACACCCGAGTGCTGTTTATGGAGTCTCCCGGCTCCATCACCATGGAGGTGCAGGATGTGCCGGCACTGGTTAAGGTGGCCAAAGACCATGGTTTAATTACCATGCTCGATAATACGTACGGCAATGGCCTGCAGTTTCGTCCCTTAGATCACGGTGTTGATATCAGTATCCAGGCGGCAACCAAGTATATCGTCGGCCACAGTGATGTGATGATGGGTGTCAGCGTTGCCAACGAGCAGCATTGGCCAACCTTGCGTGAGCAGTCTTACCTGCTTGGTCAGTGCTGCAGTGCCGACGATGCCTATATGGCGCTGCGCGGTTTGCGCACCATGGCAGTGCGTTTGGCACAGCATGAGCAGGCGGCGCTAACTGTGGCGAATTGGATAAGCAAGCACCCGCTGGTTGACCATGTACGTCACCCCGCCTTGCCAACGTGCCCTGGGCATGAGCACTTTAAGCGTGATTTTCACGGCAGCAATGGTTTGTTTTCTGTTGTGATGAAAGAGGGCAACCAGGCAGCGCTGGATGCCTTGGTTGAGGCCTTGCATCACTTTAAAATGGGCTTTTCCTGGGGCGGCTATGAGAGTTTGATCACCACAGGCCTTACCATGGCACCGCTGCGCAGCGTAACCGGTTGGGCGCACGGGCCAATTATTCGTCTGCATATTGGTTTAGAGAATGTGGATGACCTGATTGAGGATCTGAGTCAGGGCCTTGATGTGTATGCTAAGGTTTGTGCTCAGGCTTAGTCATTGGCCGTAAAGTCAACTGAAACATCTTTTTACAAGCGCTCATACTTTTGAGCGCTTTTTTCATTTATAGTGGTAAACAATTAATAATAATAAGGATAACGCCATGGACCCTGTGCGTATCGGCAAGCTGATGCAGTTTGAGCTGGCACGGCATTTTTTAACTAAGAAAGCCTGGCTGGCACTGTTGGCCTTTGCCCTGGTGTGGCTGATGATTTATCGCTATGGTGTGTATGAAGCGGTGAATATTCTCGCTCAACCTGAGTTTGAGCAGTTTATTTTAGCCGTGTTTGGTAACCTGGGCCTGCAAAGCCTGTTATATTGGCCCGACGCCGAGATGGCGGTGTATTGCCTAATCGCCTTACTTACCTTTCCACCCTTTATTATTTACTTGTGTAGCGATCAGTTTGTTAGCGATCGTGAGCGCGGCACACTGCGTTTTATTGCGCTGCGCGCCACACGCCTGGAAATTGTGCTGGGACGCTTTTTCGGCCACACTTTAAGTACCGCATTTTTAATTGCCATTAGCCTGTGCGGGGCGCTTATTTTGGTGGCGCTGCGTGATATCAGTATTCTTCCACAAGCGCTTTGGCATGCTTTGCAGTTTGAACTCCTGCTACTGGTTAATTTACTGCCTTTTATTGCTTTGATGTCTCTACTTAATACAGTGGCGCGCTCATCGAGAATGGCACTGATTTACGTGATCTTGCTCTACAGCTTGGGCTTGCTGATCTTATCCATACTGCAGGTGAAACTGGGCGTGCCTATGGTGCTGGATTATTTGTTCCCCGGCGAGCCCCTCGACCAAATTGCCACCTTACGTCCACCTTTAATGAGCGCGGTATTGTGGCCGCTGGTGCAATCGGGGCTCTTTTTAGGGCTTGGCTTTTATAAATTTCAGCGAGGCAGTCTATGAGTTTGTTAATAGAAGCCAAGGGCGTTAGCCATTTCTTCGGTGCCAAGCAAGCGCTGAAAGACGTGAATATTGAATTGACTGCGGGTAAGCCCATTGCCCTGGTCGGCCCTAACGGCGCCGGTAAAACCACCTTATTCAGTTTAATCTGCGGCTACTTGCAACCGAGCCGGGGTGAGCTGCGCGTGCTTGGTCATAAGCCGGGCAGTGCCGCCTTGTTTGGTCAGCTTGCGGCCTTGCCCCAGGATGCCTTGCTAAGCCCGGACTTTAGTGTTGGCGAGCAATTAAATCTGTTTGCGCGATTGCAAGGATTTAGCCGCGCCGAGGCGCGCAGCGAATGTGAGCGGGTATTGGAGCTAGTGAGTCTGTCCGAGACCCTCAATAACCGCCCTAACGAATTGTCACACGGCATGAAAAAACGTATTTGTATTGCACAGGCGCTGATCGGCTCGCCTAAACTAGTGATGCTGGATGAGGCCACCGCCGGGCTTGATCCGGTCAATGCCAGGGCCATTCGTGAGCTGGTGAGTATGCACAGTGATCACACCACCTTTGTGCTCAGCTCCCACGATTTATCCGAGCTTGAACGCTTATGTGACCGCGTCTTATATTTACGCCAGGGGCAATTGGCAACCCACGAGCTTAATCAAGGCGGCGCGCAGCTGAGGTATCTTACCCTGCAATTGCTAGAGCAAGATGCGCAGGTGGTAGAGCGACTAAAAACCCTTGAACGGGTGATTGAGGTAAGTAATAGTCAAAGTAACGAATTTGTGATCGGCTACGAACATCAAGCCGACTCCGAGGCCATGGATATTCAGGTGTTAAGATTATGTCATCAACAAGGGTGGCAGTATCGAGCGCTGGTTAATGGTCACACTCTTGAAAATCAACTATTTGCAACAGGAGCCTAATATGGGACTTTTAAGCGGACTAA
The DNA here is from genome assembly GCF_038739665.1 of Pseudoalteromonas qingdaonensis. Lineage (NCBI taxonomy): Bacteria > Pseudomonadati > Pseudomonadota > Gammaproteobacteria > Alteromonadales > Pseudoalteromonadaceae > Pseudoalteromonas > Pseudoalteromonas qingdaonensis. Next base: position 233,301 of record NZ_JBCGCU010000003.1, read on the forward strand.
TGGGTAATGCCAGTGAAGTGGACGGCGAGGAGCTGGAATCCCTGCTGGATGAAATTCTTGCCCCGGGAGAGAATCTGGAAAAGGCCTATAAGGTGATCCGCGATTTATTCCTGTTTACCAACAAGCGCTTAATCTTGGTGGATAAACAAGGTATGACTGGGTCAAAAATGGAAGTGCTGAGTATTCCTTACGGTAAAATTACTAAATTCAGCAAAGAAAGCGCCGGTCATTTTGATATGGATGCGGAGCTGAAAATCTGGATAGGCTCGGATAAGGAGCCACTGACGAAAAACTTTAAGGCTGGTGACAACATTAATGAGGTTTATCGAATATTGTCACGCTACGCTTTGTAAGAATTTGTACCTATATCTAACAATCCCTAACATTTAATTAAAACAATCAAATAGTTAGTTAAGTTATAATTCAGTTCAGCAGCGCTAGAGTGGCGCTGCTTTATTTAGATATAGGGAATTTATTATGAAAAAACTAACTGTTGCCATCGCATCTGTTCTTTTCTCAGGCGCTGCATTCGCTCAGTCTTATCAGTCGATCACTGATCTTGAATACGTTAACTTCGACTCTGATGACTTTGTTTCTTTAAGCTCTAAGTACTATTTCGCGCCTAAGCAAGTACTTGGCCCGCTGGATCAGTTTGAATACATCAACAAAACCACCAATGTATATGGCGGTATCGCAGACAGCGATTTTGCCACTAACTATAACCTTGGCGGTGAATACTTCATCAATAACTTTGTTGTTGGCGCGTCTTACAACACCACAGATTTTGACGATGCTGGTGATGTTGATGGCTACACACTAAGCCTAGGTTACCTGGTAAACGACAACCTATTGTTCAAGGTTGACCGTGTTGATTATGAGCACGCCGATGAAGTTTACTTCTTCTCTGGTCAATATAACCACGCGCTAAACGCTACCGATTACATTGGTTTCACAGCGAAAGTGGACGATGAGTTCGATCACCGTGAAGTAAGTGCTAAATACTTTAAAGATTTACAGCACGGTAACTACCTAACGGTTGAAGGGACATTTATCGATATTGAAGATGGAGATAGCTACTGGGAGCTTGGCTCTAGCTACTACTTCAGCAAAGCAACTTCGGCATTCGTTGAGTTTGATGAAGAAGATAACTACGGTTTTGGTGCTAAGCACTTCTTCACTACTAACTTTGCTGTGACTGCTGGTTATGGTAATAACTGGGATGACTCAGACCTAGATCAGTACTACCTAAAAGCCACGGCGCAGTTCTAATCTGCTCTGATTTTAGGAATAAAAAAAGCCGCGATATTCGCGGCTTTTTGCTATTTACTTGAGCTTATTACCAGCCGCACTGACGGCCTTTGTTTTGCTCATCAAGGTAAGCTTGAAGCGGGGCAAAGTAATCCAGGATGGCGGTGGCGTCCATTTCTTCTTTACCCGTCACGCTGGCCAGGGCTTCTTGCCATGGGCGGCTTGAACCCATCTCTAGCATGGCATTAAGTTTTTCACCGGCTTCTTTTGAGTTGTATACCGAACAGCGATGGATCGCTTCTTCGTTACCTGCGATTTCACACAGACTACGGTGGAAGTCGAACTGCAGAATATGCGCTAGGAAATAACGAGTGTACGGCGTGTTGCCTGGTACATGGTATTTGGCACCGGGATCAAAGTCGGCTTCTGAGCGAGCGATAGGCGCTTGCACACCTTGGTATTTCTCGCGCAGATCCCACCAGGCCTGGTTATAGTTCTCAGGAGTAATTTCACCTGAGAATACCTGCCAGCGCCATTGGTCAACAAGCAGACCAAAAGGAATAAAGGCTACTTTATCCAATGCCATCTTCATTAGCAGGCCGATGTCTTTTGACTCATCCGGCACTTCATCAAGCAGGCCGATTTCTTTTAGGTAAGCCGGAGTCACAGACAGGGCTATGGTGTCGCCAATGGCCTCGTGGAAACCATCGTTGGCGCTTTCCTGATAATAAAGCGGCTGCGTGTTGTAGGCACGCTGGTAGAAGTTGTGGCCCAGTTCGTGGTGAATAACAGAGAACTCTTCACCGGTGCGCTGAATACACATCTTAATGCGCAAGTCGTCCTTGCTATCGATGTTCCAGGCCGAGGCATGACATTGCACATCACGGTCCTGTGGTTTAATGAATAGCGAGCGCTCGTAGAAGGTTTGCGGCAGCGGTGCAAAGCCCATTGAAGTGAAGAACTTCTCGGCGCCTTTTACCATTTTGATCTCGTCATAGTTGTGCTTGGCAAGCAGCTCGGTAACATCATAACCAGGATCGGCATTTTCTGGGGCGACTACATCATAGATGTTACCCCAGCTTTGTGCCCACATATTACCTAGCAGGTGAGCTGGGATGGGTTGATCTTGTGGTACCTTGTCTTCACCGTACTTTTCGCCCAGTTTGGCGCGCACATGGCAGTGCAGTGAATCATATAAAGGTTTTACCTGGCCCCAGATGCGATCCAGCTCTTTGCCGAAGTCATCGGCTGGCATATCGTATTTGCTGCGCCACATGGCGCCGGTGTCGGCATAACCCAACTCCTGTGCACCTTCATTGGTAAGCGCTACTTGTTGCTCGTAAAGCGGGCGCATGGGTTTAGATACCTGGCGCCAGCCCTGCCATAAATCCAGTAGTTCATTGTAATCACGGCTGGTGGCCATGGTGGCGGTCATCTCGCCCAGGCTTAAGCAGGTACCGTCTTCTTTACAATATTTGCCTTTACCGTATAAACCACCTAACTCGGCAACCAGCTGAGAAAGTTTGGCGGTTTTCTCGGCGTCCTGAGGGGCAGGTAGGGTTAGGGCAAGTTTAAGCTTGTCGAGCTTGCGGCGGGCATCATAATCAAGCTCTAGGCTGTCAAACTTGGCCGCTTCATTGGCAAGGCGCACTACGGTTTCGGTCATCTTGCGGTTTACTTCGGCAGAAAGCTCGGCGGTATCATGAGTAATAAAGTTGGCGTAAATCCACTCGGCACGGCTTGACTCAAGGTAAAGGGCGGCAAGGTCTTGTTCGGTTTTATCTAAGAAACGCTGAGCATCGGCAGCACTTAACTGAGTTTGAGTAACACCTTGTTGTTTTGGTTCTGCGGTGTTGGCGTCAGAGCAGGCACTTAGGCCTAGCGCCGCGCAGACAACCAAGGCGCTTAGGCTTGGTTTAAATGGCAAATTAGTCATGAAGATTCCTCTTGTTGTTAGATCCGGGTTTTATAATCCGGCAAAAGCCACAGAATAATAGCAGTGCGCTGCGAGTTGGTATATGCAGATGTCGCAAATGATTGTAAATCTTGATAGTTCGTCCATACTGAGGGCTAAGATGCAGCATCAAGGAACAAAGCAATGAGTTGGTTATTTATCCTTATTTTGGTCGCCATTATTGTGGTGTTTGGGGTGCGTGATATTCGTATGAATATCATTACCCGTCCGGTTTTTAAATGGTTCAAAAAAGCGCTGCCGCCGCTGTCACAAACCGAGCGCGATGCCATGGAGGCGGGGGATATCTGGTGGGATGGCGAGCTTTTTCGTGGTAATCCCAACTGGCATACCCTGCATCAATATGCCACCACCACATTAAGTAGCGAAGAGCGTGAGTTTATCGACAACCAGGTGGCTAACCTGTGCGCTATGCTTGATGACGATGAAATCACCCGAAATCAGGATTTAAGTGAGCCGGTATGGCAATACCTTAAAGACCAAGGCTTTTTTGCTTTGATCATTCCCAAAGAGCACGGCGGTCATGAATTCTCCGCTTTAGCAAACTCTACCATAGTGGCGAAAATTGCCACCAAGAGCTTAAGTGCGGCGGTGACCGTGATGGTGCCCAATAGCTTGGGCCCGGCAGAGCTATTACTGCACTATGGCACTTTGGAGCAGCAAAGCCACTGGCTTCCTAAGCTGGCCAAGGGTGAAGAGCTACCTTGCTTTGCCTTGACCGCGCCGGATGCAGGCTCGGATGCCGGTGCTATCCCAGATACGGGTATTGTTTGTAAAGGTGAATACCAAGGCGAGGAAGTGCTTGGCCTGAGATTAAACTGGTCAAAACGCTATATTACCCTGGCGCCTAAGGCTACTGTATTAGGGCTGGCATTTAAGATGTTCGACCCAGATGGTCTGTTAGGGCACACCAAGAATATCGGCATCACCTGCGCCCTGATCCCCACGGATCATCCTGGGGTGAAAACGGGTATGCGCCATAAGCCCATGAATATGGGATTCCTTAACGGCACCACCACGGGGGAAGATGTGTTTATTCCTCTGGATTGGATTATCGGCGGTGAAGTGCAAGCCGGTAACGGCTGGCGCATGTTGGTTGAGTGTTTATCTGCGGGGCGGGGCATTTCCCTGCCGGCACTGAGCACCGCAACCGGGCATTTAAGTGCCCGCACCAGTGGTGCCTACGCGGCGCTGCGCCAGCAATTTGGTGTGGCCATAGGCGAGTTTGAAGGAGTACAGGAGGCCCTAGCACGTATCGGCGGCCTAACCTATCAACTTGAGGCCACTCGAGTGTTAACCGCCACGGCCATAGATCAAAAGCTGAGTCCATCGGTGATCACCGCCATTGCCAAATACCATATGACGGAAATGGGTCGCCAGGTGATCAATGATGCGCTGGATATTCATGCCGGTAAGGGCATTCAAATGGGGCCATCGAATTACTTGGCTCACTGCTATATGGGCACGCCAGTTTCTATCACAGTTGAGGGCGCGAATATTCTCACTCGCAACCTGATGATATTCGGTCAGGGCGCCATTCGCTGTCACCCTTATGTGCTTGATGAAATGGCGGCCGCCGCACACGAGGATGGCGAAAAAGGGGTGAAGGAGTTTGATCCTCTCTTATGTCAGCATATTCTCTACAGCGCCAGCAATGGCGCCATGGCCTTTGTGCATGCTCTGACTTGTAGCTACTTTGCCCGCACTCCCGTGGGAGGCGCTACAGCGCAGTATTATCGTTATCTTGGCCGTTTCTCGCGGGCGCTGGCGTTTTGCTCTGACATTGCCATGTTACGCTTTGGCGGCGAGTTAAAGCGCAAAGAAATGTTGTCGGCTCGTTTGGGCGATGTATTAAGTCACCTTTATCTAGCTTCCGCTGTATTAAAGCGCTTTGAAGATGAAGGGCACCAACATGCCGACCTGCCTTTTGTGCAATATTCGCTAGAGCGTAGCCTGTATCTGTGTGCCAAGGCCTTTGATGAGTTTATTGCCAATGTTGGCGGTTTAGCACTGCGAAGCCTGTTACGCTTAGTGGTATTCCCTTTGGGCAATCATTTTAAAATGCCTAAAGATGAGGTTGCCAAAGCCGTGGCCAAGCATATGACTCAGGTGGGTGTGGTACGCGAGCGTTTAACCCACTTGTGTGTGGTGGATGAAAACAACGGCACCGGCGTGCTTGAGGAAGCACTTGAGGCTCAGCACCAAGCAGCATCCGCTTATAAATCACTTAATAAACTTAAACGTGAAAAAGAAATTCGCGGGTTAACTGTGTCCGAGCTGATTGAGGATGCAAAAGAAAAAGAGAAGATCGGCGAGGAAGAATATGATTTGCTGATTAAGGCTGAGGAGTTAAGGCAACAAGTGATAGCCGTTAATGTTTTTGACGCCGATGAGTTTGCATAGCAGCAATAGATGCTAAAAGGGCCGAAAGGCCCTTTTTTAATGTCCGGCTTTGGTCTAGGGCTTTGCCTTAGCGGCCGTAGGGATCGGGGACAACTTCTGTCACCATCCAGGACATGCCATTTCTGCTTAACTTGACGGTGCGCATATCGTCGACCTTTTTGCCCTGAAAATCACCGGTGAAGACTAGGTTGATGGTCGCACTCTTACCATATTGCTCACGCACGCTCATATCGGTGCGATCGAGTTCGATATTAACATGATCAAATTGCATGTTGAGTACGCTGCGGGTGAATTGATCGGCACTGCCGTAGGCATACATGATACGGGTGAGTTTAGGTGAAGCATGCTCGCTGGCCTGCTCTAAACTGTTGTGATTAAAAAGAGCAAAGAAATATTGGCTGGCCACATAACCAGGAGAGTTAGGGTCGCCGGTAATTTTGTCTTCTTGCCCGCAAGCACTTAAAAGTACCAAGAGTGAGGCGAAAATAATGTGCTTCATAGGCAGTGATGATATTAATAAAAACTAAACGAAAGTGTGAAGTGCAGGGGTTCACAAGTAAAGAAAAAGGCGCCTAAGCACCTTTAAATTACGAATAAAGAACCAGGAACTGAATTATTGTACCAATTCCTGATCGCTGAACTCATCAGCGAATAGGGCACTTGATAGATAACGCTCAGCTGAGCTAGGTAAGATAACTACAATGTTCTTACCCGCGTTTTCTGGGCGCTCGGCGATACGTTTGGCAGCGACCACAGCGGCACCGGATGAAATACCCGCAAGGATACCTTCACGTTTCATCAGCTCATGGGCCATCTCCATGGACTCTTCATTACTGATCAGCTCAACGCCATCAAGCAATTCTAAATCCAGGTTGCCAGGAATAAAGCCGGCACCTATGCCCTGAATTTTATGTGGACCAGGCTTAACTTCTTCACCGGCCATGGTTTGGCTGATCACGGGTGAGTCGCTTGGCTCAACGGCGATGGCTTTTACATCCAAGCCTTTTTCTTGTTTCAAATAGCGGCTAACACCTGTGATGGTGCCGCCTGTGCCCACACCGGCAACAAAGAAGTCAACTTTGCCATCTAGGGCATCATAGATTTCCGGGCCCGTGGTTTCGAAGTGAATCTTAGGGTTAGCCGGGTTTTCAAACTGTTGTAATAAAATATATTTTTCAGGGTTACTATCGCGAATTTCTTTGGCCTTCTCGATAGCGCCTTTCATACCCTTGGCACCGTCGGTAAGTACCAGGTTGGCACCCAATGCTTTAAGTAGTTTACGACGCTCTAAGCTCATGGTGTTGGGCATGGTTAAAGTCAGCTTATAGCCACGAGATGCAGCAACAAAGGCCAAGGCGATGCCAGTATTACCTGAGGTCGGCTCGATCAACTCTTTGCCTTCGGTTAATTCGCCAGATTTTTCGGCTTCCCAAATCATGGACGCACCGATGCGGCATTTAACACTAAAGCTCGGGTTACGTGCTTCGACTTTGGCGTAAACATTGCCAGAGGTGACGCGGTTAAGTTTAACTAACGGGGTGTTTCCAATTGAAAGCGAATTATCTTCGTAAATCTTTGACATATTCAGTACCTAGCTAAATGTGACCGTATATTCGGTAATGCCTTCACTTTACTCTTTGAAGCGCAAAACTAAAGGAAAGATTGGCTATATGATATAGCTAATCGGTTATAACGCCAGGGTATAAAAACAAAGTTTGATATACCTGATATTCTAATTTTATTCGTTCTTCCTTACCAGAAGGTGAAATAATTTTGGCGCATGCTAAGGCGTTTTGCCACTTGCCTCTATACAGAGCCGGTATGCAAATAAGGCAGCAGTTTGTTCAATCCTTATTCATCCGATGTGTGATTGAGCGGATTTATGCGTACATAAGTGTTAAAAGATGGTAAAACATCGGTATTGTTAAATTAGATTCTAATATTATGAAGCTTATTGTTAAATTGATAGCCGGCATCCTGTTGGGGATAGTAATAGGTGCCTTTGCTCCTGAGTGGGTTGCACGAGTGTTGTACAGCATGAAAGCCCTGATCGGTGAGCTGATTGGTTTTACCATTCCTTTGATCATCCTGTTTTACATCTGTTCGGGTATTGCCGGGCTGCCTCGTGGGGCCAATCACTTGCTGGGTAAAACCGTTGGTTTTGCCTATGGTTCAACGGTTATCGCCGGCACCTTGGCAACTTTAGTGATGATTTGGGCGGCGCCACACCTAAGCGGCAGTATCAGTTTTTCCGGCTCAGAAGAGAGTGCACTAAAAAGCTTTATTGATATTCAAATCCCACCCTTGATGGGTGTAATGACGGCCTTAGCCACCGCCTTTACCTTTGGTATTGCTATTAGCCAGCGTCAATTAACCGAGTTGCAAACCGTAGTTGACCAAGGTCGTGAGGTGATCGATGCCTTATTGGCCAAGGTGATCATTCCGGCGTTGCCTTTTTACATTGCTGGCGTGTTTGCGGATATGACGGTGGCCGGAACCGTGGCCTCGACCTTACAAACCTTTGCCGTGGTATTGGCCATTGCCTTGGTGATGCACTGGTTATGGCTAACCGTGCTGTATGTGGGCACGGGTATTTTGCTTGGTCGCTCACCGCTAGAACTAATTAAAAACATGTTGCCGGCGTATTTTACCGCCTTGGGTACCATGTCCAGTGCGGCCACTATTCCTGTGTCCTTGCAGGCAAGTAAAAACAATGGTGTAAAAGAGAATATTGCCAACTTCAGCGTGCCCCTGTGTGCCACCATTCACCTTTCTGGCTCGACTATTACCATAGTGACCTGTGCCATGGCGGTGATGGCTTTATCGCCGAGCATGAGCGTTGGTAGTTTAACCGAGATGCTGCCCTTTGTGTTTATGCTTGGTATAGTGATGATAGCGGCGCCTGGCGCTCCAGGTGGCGCTGTGATGTCGGCATTGGGTCTACTAACTAGCATGTTGGGCTTTAATGATGCGGCAATTGCGCTTATGATCGCCTTATATTTAGCTCAAGACAGTTTTGGTACCGCTTGTAATGTGACTGGTGATGGCATCATAGCATTGTGGGTCGACCGTTTTTCTGTTAAAACAGAGGCTTGAGTAAGCTGTTTATAGGTACGCTCGGGTAAAAAGGAAGCACCTGAGCGTAACTAAAGAGGGTGATCCCGTTGATTAATGTATTGCTTGTTGATGATCATGAACTGGTACGTACCGGAATTAAACGTATTCTTGACGATGTTCGTGGCTTTAAGGTGATAGGCGAAGCTAAAACCGGTGAAGAAGCGGTGCAGTTTTGCCGTCAAACCGAGCCGGATATCGTCTTGATGGATATGAATATGCCAGGTATTGGTGGCTTGGAAGCGACCAAGAAGATCTGCCGATATTGTCCCGATGTAAAGGTCATAGTATTGACCGTGCACTGTGAAGATCCTTTCCCCAGCAAAGTGATGCAAATAGGTGCTCATGGCTATCTCACTAAAGGCGCTGGCTCGGAAGAAATGATCCAAGCCATTCGCTCCGTGAATGCCGGGCAGCGCTACATTGCCCCGGAAATCGCCCAGCAGATAGCTTTGGCAAAGTTTAGTGGTCGTGCCGATGAGAGCCCATTCCAGACCCTGTCCGATCGTGAGCTGCAAATTATGCTGATGATCACTAAGGGTGATAAGGCGCAAAACATTGCCGAGCAGCTGAATCTGAGCTCGAAAACCGTCAACAGTTACCGTTATCGAATTTTCGAAAAGCTTGCGGTAAACGGCGATGTAGAGCTGACACACTTGGCTATCCGCCATAAAATGATCGATATTGATAGCGATCACTGATCAAACCTTATGACCTTTGCTGCTGACCAGTTTCTTAAAACGGTCTCTGAAGAACCCGGCGTATACCGTATGCTCGACAAAGAAGAGCAGGTGATATACGTCGGTAAAGCTAAAAATCTAAAAAAACGCCTTTCCAGTTATTTTCGTAAAACCGGTTTAGACACTAAGACACAGGTCTTGGTAAGTAATATCTGTGATATCCAGGTCACTCTGACTAACACCGAAACCGAGGCCTTGCTGCTTGAAAATAACCTGATCAAAAAGTATCAGCCGCGTTATAACATTCTGCTGCGTGACGATAAGTCTTACCCTTATATTCTGTTGACTAAGCACCAGCACCCTCGTTTAGCTTTCCACCGTGGCGCCCGTAAAATTCAGGGCGAATATTTTGGTCCTTTTCCCAGTAGCAGCGCGGTGTCCGATAGCTTACGGCTAATGCAAAAGTTGTTTCCGGTGCGTCAGTGCGAGGATAGTTACTATAAAGCCCGCAGTCGTCCTTGTTTGCAATATCAGTTAAAACGCTGCAGTGCCCCTTGTGTGGGCAAGGTCAGTGATGAAGATTACGATGCTCAGGTAAACTTTGTGCGCAAGTTTTTGGGCGGCAAATCCCAAGAGGTGATCGCCGAGCTGGTAGCAAAAATGGAGCAGGCCAGTGAGGAGCTAGCGTTTGAGAAGGCGGCCAAGTATCGCGACCAAATTCAGCTGCTGCGTAAGGTGCAGGAGCAGCAATCGGTATCGGGTAAGCATGCCGAGCTCGATGCTATAGGTTATTACTCACATAATGGTTTGATAGCCATTCATATTCTTATGGTGCGCGATCATAAGGTGCTGGGCAGCAAAACTCTGTTTCCCAAGGTACCTAAAAACAGCAGTGACGATGAAGTGCTCACCTCTTTTATTGCTCAATATTACTGCACGCCAGGAGCCACTGGACGCATCGCCAAGGAGCTGATCTTACCCTTTGCCATTGACGAGCAAAAGGAGCTGGCAGCGGCCATGAGTGAGCTAAAATCGGCAGCGGTTAAGCTGGTGACGGTGCAAAGGGGAGAGCGTGCCCAATACCTGCAACTGGCCAATAAAAATGCCCGCAGTAGCCTGGAGGTGAAACAAAGCACCCAGGATTCCATCAATAAGCGCTATGCGCTGTTAAAAGATGCGTTGAATCTAGATGATATCAGCCGCATGGAATGCTTCGATATCAGCCATACCATGGGGGAGAACACGGTCGCCTCTTGTGTGGTGTTTGACGCCCAAGGGCCAAATAAGTCCCAATATCGGCGTTTTAATGTAACCGACATCACCCCAGGAGATGATTATGCGGCCATGGCGTTTGCCTTGAAAAAGCGTTATTCCAAGCTGGTGGATGAAACTAAAATTCCCGATGTGATTTTTATTGACGGTGGTAAAGGGCAGTTAAATCAGGCGGTTGAATTTTTTAGTGATTGGCCCTTTGATAAAGAGCCATTATTGGTTGGTGTAGCCAAAGGCACCAGCCGAAAACCGGGCCTGGAAACCTTGTTAATTGATGCCGGGCGTAAAACCGTGAATTTAAGTAGTGACTCGCCGGCGCTGCATCTGATCCAGCATATACGGGATGAGTCTCACCGTTTTGCCATTGCCGGGCATCGCAATAAGCGTCAGAAACAGCGTAACCGCTCGGTGCTTGAAGAGATCAGTGGCGTGGGCCAAAAACGACGCCAGGCGCTGCTCAAATACCTAGGAGGAATGCAGGGAGTTAAGAATGCAACAAGGGAGCAGTTGAGCCAAGCTCCAGGGATCAGTCAGGCCATGGCTGAAAAGATATTTAACCATTTGCATGACAAGGCATAGCCCTTCGTGCGAATATTAATAAAAAGAAGACGCTGCTAGTAGTTATGTGGAACATTCCCAATACGTTAACAACTTTTAGGTTGTGCCTTATTCCAATTTTTTTAGTTATTTTTTATTTACCTTACCAATGGGCGTTTTTCGCAGCGGCATTTGTATTTTGGTTGGCGTCGATCACAGATATTCTCGATGGCTATCTGGCGCGACGCTTAAATCAGTCCACTCCCTTTGGTGCCTTTTTAGACCCTGTAGCCGATAAGGTCATGGTCAGTGTCGCTTTGGTGTTACTGGTTAGTCATTATCAGAGTTTATGGATGACGGTACCGGCGATCATTATCGTTTCTCGGGAAATTGTTATTTCCGCATTGCGCGAATGGATGGCCGAGCAGGGCAAACGGGGTCAAGTGGCCGTATCCCAATTAGGGAAAATTAAAACTGCTGCTCAGATGTTGGCCATTATCGGCTTGATTTGGCAGTTCCAGCCTTGGATGGTGACGTTAAGCTATGTGTTGTTATACATTGCGACCTTGTTGACCTTTGGTTCTATGGTGCAATATTTAATGGCTGCACGTCAGAGTTTGCTGTCCAATAACGGCTAAATGTATAATTACACACCGTTTTAGATAAAAATTAAGCAAACGATTCAAAACTGATATTTTTTGTATTGACGCGTTTAATAATCTCTGTAGAATGCGTCGGTGTTGAGAGGGCGCTAGCCCAATCAAAGTAAACGAAAAGCCATGCTTTTCGGGCAGTGAGAAGCTCTCACTGTAGGATGCGAGTATAGCTCAGCTGGTAGAGCGCAACCTTGCCAAGGTTGAGGTCACGAGTTCGAACCTCGTTACTCGCTCCAAACTTTGATGGCGGAATGGCAGAGTGGCCATGCAGCGGATTGCAAATCCGTCCACCTCGGTTCGACTCCGGGTTCCGCCTCCATTTTCTCAACATTTCCACATGCGCAAGCAACCCGATGCCCGGGTGGTGGAATTGGTAGACACAAGGGATTTAAAATCCCTCGCTGGTAACAGCGTGCCGGTTCAAGTCCGGCCCCGGGCACCATTTAAACACTATTGTGTTTTCGGAATTGTGATAAAGGCAGTCAAGCCGTTTTCACTACGGAACGCGAGTATAGCTCAGCTGGTAGAGCGCGACCTTGCCAAGGTCGAGGTCACGAGTTCGAACCTCGTTACTCGCTCCAATTTCCTTCGCTTCGTATGTATGACTCTTGAGTCGACCATCCGCCCGGGTGGTGGAATTGGTAGACACAAGGGATTTAAAATCCCTCGCTGGTAACAGCGTGCCGGTTCAAGTCCGGCCCCGGGCACCATTTGACTGCTTAGTCAAAATGGCAGTAGTGAGGGCAACCTCATTTGGAACGCGAGTATAGCTCAGCTGGTAGAGCGCGACCTTGCCAAGGTCGAGGTCACGAGTTCGAACCTCGTTACTCGCTCCAATTTCCTTTATTCTCTTGCTACAATCAATTCAATATGGCGGAATGGCAGAGTGGCCATGCAGCGGATTGCAAATCCGTCCACCTCGGTTCGACTCCGGGTTCCGCCTCCATCTATAGCAATTTTATTAAAGCTCTTATCATTATTGCGAGCTAAATAACTCACTTACATCGTTAAAAATTACATATGTGGAACCACTACACAGTGAAATTTTCCCCTTGTTATTGGGCCATTTATCTGACGCCATAATAGATCATCTATTTAATGCAATTGGTATTACTTTTTCTCTCCTTTATTTTCAAATAACCCCTTTAATAATTCCATGGGCAATGGAAAGGCGATAGTTGAGTTTTTCTCGCCGGCAATTTCCGCCGGCAATTTCCGCCGGCAATTTCCGTTAATGTCTGCAGGTACCTTAGTAAGATGGCGTTGGGCTCTTTTGATAGTTTTTCAGCCGCCTCAATCAGTTTCTCTGAGGCTTCCATTTCCCCTGAGGCGTGAATTACCTTGGCTCTACGTGTATGCTCGGCCTCGGCTTGCTTGGCAATGGCCCGAATCATGGTTTCATTAAGGTCGACGTGTTTAATTTCGACATTGGCCACATTTATTCCCCAGCCGTCGGTGCGGGCACCTAAGATCTCCTGGATATCGGCGTTCAGCATATCTCGATTCGTCAGCATTTCATCCAGTTCATGTTGCCCCAGTACAGATCTTAAGGTTGTCTGCGCCAGCTCGGAGGTGGCTTGAGAAAGTTTTCCATATTAATAATGGCTTTTTGCTCGTAGATACAAAATTAAATAACAAAAAAGGCCGCAAGTGCGGCCTTCATTATTACTCCCAAATTCCCGGGGGTAAGTCCTTATCCAGCTTTTTATGGTCACGACGATTAAAAGTGGGTACGTCTCCGGCCTTAAGTTGTCTGCGATAGTCTTTAGCTAGCCAGATCACCACGCCTGAAAGCATAAACAATGCGATAACATTGACGATAGCCATCATTCCCATGGAAATATCAGCAAGTGTCCACACCAGCTTAATTTCACCGAGCGAGCCAAACATAACCATGGCGAGCACCAATAAGCGGAAGATCAACATGCCTTTTTGGTGGTTGTGTTCCAAAAACAGCAGGTTGGTTTCAGCATAAGAGTAGTTAGCTACGATAGAGGTAAAGGCAAAGAATAAAATAGCGATGGCGATAAAGGTTGAGCCCCATTCACCAACATGTGTCACTAATGCCTGTTGGGTTAAGGCAATGCCGGTTAGGCCAGAGCCAGGTTCCAGTTGACCCGATAATAAAATCAGCGCCGCCGTGGCACTACAGATCACTAAGGTATCAATAAATACGCCAAGCATTTGCACATAACCCTGAGAGGCCGGGTGAGGCGGGTTAGGTGTGGCGGTTGCAGCGGCGTTGGCAGCACTACCCATACCTGCTTCATTTGAAAACAGGCCGCGCTTTATGCCTTGTATCATAGCCTGCATAACCCCATAACCAATGGCGCCGGCACCCGCTTGCTCAATACCGAAAGCATGGTCAATGATCAGCATAAATACGCCGGGCAATTGCTCCGCATTGGCCGCACATACATATATAGCTAAAAGAAGATAAGCAATGGCCATAAAGGGCACCACGATTTCGGCAAAGCGGGCAATGGTTTTAAGGCCGCCGAAAATAATAAAGCCGGAGCCAATCACCAGGGCTATGCCAACGGCATACTTGGGAATACCAAAAGCGACATTAAAGGCGGCGGCAATGGAGTTAGACTGTACGGCATTAAAGACCAAGCCAAAAGCTAGGATCAGACAGAGTGAAAATAGTACTCCCATCCAGCGCTTACCTAGACCAAGCTCCATATAATAAGCAGGGCCACCACGGAAGTTACCTTCTTCATCTTTTATTTTGTAGGCCTGGGCCAGGGTGCTTTCAGCGAAACTGGTGGCCATACCTATTAGCGCGATAAGCCACATCCAGAAAATCGCGCCAGGACCACCTAGGTATAAGGCAACGGCAACGCCGGCCATATTACCGGTACCAACACGAGCGGCTAATGAAGTACAGAAAGCCTGGAAGGATGAGATACCGCCTTTGGCACCTTCACGGCTAGCAAACATGACTTTAAAAGAGTACCCAAAGTCTCGAAATTGAATAAAGCCCAAACGAACAGTGAAAAATACACCTGCAGCAATTAGCAGATAGATAAGTACATGCCCCCAAATAAGGCCGCTAATAGCGTTAGCGATTTCGGTCATAACAAGAGTACCTTTGAACGAGTAAAAAAATTGAGGCGCAATCTAGCATATAGACGAGCAAACTTTTAGTGCCTTGGTACATAAGATAGCTAATTCATTTGGTTATCCACAGGAATTTGTGAATAACAAGTGGGTAGGGTGTAGCTAAGTAAGGGGGTGAAATCTTTTTGTCATTTTCTTTAAAAAAGGGCTTGCGTCAAAATCGAATCTCCCTATAATGCGCATCCACCGACACGGAGCACAACGCTGAAAAGCAATGAGCAAAGTGGTTGGGAAAGTTAAACGGAAAAGTTACTACTCTTTGAGAAAAAGAAAATTAAATTTTCTAGTTGACTTTAAATCAGGAATGCTTAATATACGCAGCCCTGACGCGATGAAGATGAAGAGTCATCGCAACGTTCTTTAAAAATATGAAGCAATCATCTGTGTGGGCACTCGTACAGATTGAGTTCTAACAGCAGATTCTAGTTCGCTAGATGATGCAAAAAATTTAGAGTCTCAAATGAAGTGAGTGACCAACAGCAACAAGTTTACTTGTTGCAGCACAGTCAATTCGATATCGAAAGATATCATCACAGTATTCATTGAGCACGAAACTTAGGTTTCAAAAAAAAACTTTTAATTGAAGAGTTTGATCATGGCTCAGATTGAACGCTGGCGGCAGGCCTAACACATGCAAGTCGAGCGGTAACATTTCTAGCTTGCTAGAAGATGACGAGCGGCGGACGGGTGAGTA